>NZ_JAUBQR010000011.1:27738-55603 GCF_036701385.1 Microcoleus sp. Pol12B4
CGGCGAAACTTCGTCGCCCCGCCAAAACCTCAGCATTAAACTGTAACCGTTAACCGTTGGCTGGCGGTAAACTTCCAAGCAGTTTTCCTGTAAATTTACTATCCAGACTTCCTGAATTTGCGATCGAGCGTAAATAGGAAGTTTCATGTCTCTGTCATAATCTATTGAAGTGTCAGCTACTTCTATTAATAGTAAAACTTCCGATGGTAGGGGATGGGCGGTTGAATAGTAATCGGCGCGAGGTTGCAGCAATACTAGATCGGGTTGCGGTTCGGTTCGCTGGCTGACTTGAATGGGGTTTTGTACAGTCACAATCGCCCTTTCTTCTGGAAGCCGGCAAAAGAGTCGGGTAATGCGGTTAACACAACCTGCGTGACGAGTTCCAATTGCGGCCATTTGAACAAGTTCTCCTTCTATCAATTCTACGCGATCGCCCTCTGAAAGAATACCAGCTTTACCCATCAGATGGTATTCTTCTACGGTGAAAAGTCTTTTGAGCAACTGCACTGCCATAACTTACCGTTCCTCTAATTATTTCTTCGATTATAGTCACACGCCCTCTTAAATGCCAGTGATGTCTAAAGTCGATGAGAAGTCGATGAAAAGTCAGTCGAGTTCTCAAATAGCCTGGTGATTTAATAGAGATAAAGTAGAAGCAAGGCACAATATGCGAGGTTTGCATACCCCGCCGCACTCAGTGATATATTCAGTTTAACCTCAATGAGGCATTTACCTGAAACCTGAATATTGTCGCGCCTCTCCTCCAATCATTACTCGCTGGACAACTAATCGGCTAACACATTTGAAGAACAATCATGCAGCTTAAGAAAAATCCTCAACTCGATGCACTCGATAAAAAAGCGGAATCTTCAGAAAAAAAATTATCCCTGACAAAAAACGTAAATCATGGGTAGGAATTTTACTGAGAATCACTTTTATTTATTTTCCTTTGGGTAGCATAATAGTTGGTGCGCTCGCGTTACCGAATCTGCTCTCTTGTGGCAATAAAGCGAAGCAGTCAGAAGCTAAACAATATGTTAGCTCAATGAACCGCGCTCAACAAGCTTATTTTGCCGAAAAAGGTGTTTTTGCAACTTCCCTGGATGCCCTCGATCTTGGCCTTAAGTCTCAAACAACCAACTACAATTATTCAGTAATTGCTGGTAAAAAAGCTGCATTTAGTTACGGCGTATCCCGCACGGTACAAAAGGATACCAAGAGCGTTGTCGGAGCTGTTTTTTTAGTACCCACTCCTCTTGCTAATGCTAAGAAAGCTGCCGATAAAAGTACGATAGTAACTATATTATGTATAGCCAAATCTGACAGTCTAACTCCACCGACTGAGCCAATAAATATTAACGGTAAATTAGCTTGCGGTGATGGGACAGTAGAAGTGAATAAGTAAATCGCGACCAAAATTATGCCAGAAATTGTCAAAGGGTTCATCATCTTAGCTTGCATCTTCATTCCCCTAGAAAGAATCTTATCCTTGCACAAGCAAAAGATATTCCGTCTCGGATGGGCAACCGATGCCACCTATTTTTTTACAGGTCACTTTATTGGCAGATCCGGGGCTATTATTGTGACCCTAATTTTGTCGCTGATAACTAATTTACTAAACCAGGAATTGCAAAGCAAAGTAGCCTCTCAACCTGTGTGGTTGCAGTTGGTAGAAGCAGTTATCGTTTCAGATATGGCATATTATATCGCTCACAGACTACTGCATGAAGTACCCTGGCTTTGGCAATTTCATGCAGTCCATCACAGCATTGAACACATGGACTGGTTAGCAGCAGTGCGGGTGCATCCCTGCGAGCAAATTTTTACTCAAATTTGCAAAATTATGCCTCTTTACTGGTTGGGATTTACTAAGGAGAGTTTGGTGGCTTATGCTCTTTATTCGGCGGCTATCGCTTTTTTGATTCATTCTAATATTAAATTAAAATTTGGCATCCTAAAATGGTTCGTAGCAACCCCACAATTTCATCACTGGCATCACAGTAAAATTCCCGCAATCAACAACAAAAACTTTGCTGTTCAGTTGCCACTGTTAGATTTGCTATTTGGCACTATGTATATGCCAGGAAAAAAAATCCCTCATAAATATGGAATTTCTGATTCTATACCTATTGGATATGTCGGACAAATATTCTTTCCATTTTCCAGGATGATGAAAAATGCTAGATAAAAATGCAAAACCAGGTCTTAATCGCTATTCTCGGATTTTGCTGGTAATTATGGGTTTTGGCTTGACGAGTGTTGCTTCTGTGGGTGCAGTTGCCTTATTTCACCACATGGATATCCTAACTTTTATCGCCAGTTTAAATACGAAACAAGTAACTGTTGCCGAATTGCAGCAGGGTAAGTTCAAACCAGTGATTTTGATCGATGTGCGATCGCCCGAAGAATACGCGGAGGATCGCATCGGTGAAAGTCCGCTGGTTCCCATAATCGATATTGAGATGGGGTTCGGTGTCAAGCAGATTCAATCCATTGTAAAAGCTAGGGTTAAATCCGATCGACCTCAGCCGATAATTGTACTTTATTGTGCCAGAGGAGGGCGATCGGTTAAAGCATACAAACAGTTGGAAAAAATCGCTCGGTATTCCCAAGAATCTGCGGCAAATGAGACTAATAAGATTAAGGATATTAGCCTGAATGTTGTTGTCCTTTCAGGAGGTATCAAAGCGTGGCGGCAAGCAGTGCCGGCTCCAAAAGATGCCCAGATATTAGCTCCAATTACTTTGCGAAGTTTGATAAAGTCTCCTTCAGTCACCCTGCTTTCGGAATGAATCGGGGCAGTTGTGACCAAATTGATTTCTATAAAATCTCTATCAATGGAAGGGTGTATGCGGCTGACAGATTCGCTATGTTGAAAGTAATTAGCCAGAATCCTCAGCAATCTGCAACGGTTGGCTGTTTGGGCAGGCAGCACAATAATCAAAGTCATAACATAAGTTGATTCCATGCAAAACACGGCAGATTTACTCCCCAAAATAGACTCGCCGAGTCTTCCCAAAAAGCAACCCGCACCCCCAAATTACGAAGCAGCCGATCGCCAATTTGTCAATTTGCTAGAAGTCGAGGATTTAGACAAGACGGTGGCGGCAAAACCGTTACTTGTCAGCGATTTTGAAAGCGCGATCGCCTATGCAATTCAAGCAGCTTACCAACAGGAACCAGGCGATGAGGCCGCTCACCGCTTCTTGCAGCGCGTACTTTACCGTATCAACCGCCTCAACTTGTTTTGGTACGACGATTTGCGCCGCTACAACAACGAACGATCGCACTATTTGCGTTCCGTGCGCGATCGCATTGAAGAACCTTGGCAACAGTGGGAACTAGCGCAAATCGACGTTGCAGCGCTGCAAAAATTGCCGGATGTCAAGCAAGCCCTGCGCGATCGCGCCGCCGCCGATGTCGATCCTCCGCTAACTGAGCTCGATCGCTACCAGCGGGAACAGATGACTGAAGAGGGATACAAACACCTGCTGGCGATCGCGTCCTTCGACGGTTTAGTGGAAGCCAGCCGCCTTTCTCGCATCCTCGGTGGCGCCGGCAACGAAATTCAGTGTACCCTTACGCGAGTGCTGATCGAAGAATACGGCGGCGGTCGCCTGCCCCGCAAGCATTCGACCTTTTTTGCCCAAATGCTGGCAGAATTCGGGATGAGTACGGAACCGGAAGCGTACTTCGATTTAGTGCCTTGGGAAGTGCTCGCAGGCATCAATCACAACTTTCTGCTGACGGAACGCAAGCGTCATTTTCTGCGCTACAACGGCGGACTCACATATTTTGAGGTGGCGGGGCCCGTGGCTTACCGCAATTATCTAGCCGCCGCCCAGCGTTTGGGCCTCTCGCAGGCTGCTATGGGTTATTGGGAACTCCACATCAAAGAAGATGAGCGTCACGGGCGCTGGATGTTGGATGAAGTGGCGATCCCGCTGGTTGATAGATACCCGCAGGAGGCTTGGGAACTGGTGTTGGGGTACGATCAGGAGAAGTCGATCGGCGATCGGGCTGGGGCTGCTGTAGTGCGATCGATCCAAGCCGCAGAACGGAATTAACAGCTATTTAGGGTGCATAAGTCTTGGATGTACCCTAGATGTTGCACCGTTCTCAATAAGCCTTTGAGGAACAGGATTTCCGGCCTGTTCCACAAAGAGTCTATTTCTTGTGGAACAGGCCGGAAAGCCTGTTGCTGACAATGGTGCAACATCTCAGAGGCACCCTACGAGCGCTGTATTTTAAAATGCTGTCATTAACTGAATTAGCTCGATCGACAAATCTCTTTGCGACTTTTCCTGTTTCTTAAACAAAACTCCAGCCAGCAGATAGATATTTTCTGAATAAAAAGCCATTCCCTGTTCTCTGAGACTGGCGATCGCACTTTTCACCTTCGGTTCCGAACTATAATACCCAAAACTTAAAGGTGCTATCTCAAAATTCGCAACCGAGTAGCCTCGATCCAAGGCATAATCGATCAAACCCACAGGATTAGAATAGCTAGAAACCATTAGCAAAACTTCGTCACTGCCCAGAGATAAAAGTTTTTTAGCAATTGTACAACCATCACTCCCGCCGTGCAACAGCGGCTGGTAAATTTTATCATCCACCGCCGGCAAGTAAGGGGGATTTGAGATGACACAATCCGCCGACTCGTATAAAGGCGAATCAAAAAAAGAGCAATTGTTGACCGTGTATTTTTCGCTCAGTTGATATTCCTTAATTTGATACTGAGCAATTTTCCAAGCTACATTATTTAGCTCAAATCCCTGTATTGTCCCATCAAAATCACTTCTCAGCAAAGACTTAATAACTGGACTTCCCTCTCCTGAACCAAACTCTACGATAAGTCGAGAATTGTCACTAGCATTTAACACTAAACTTTCCAAGCAGTGCGCGTAAAAATCCGATTCTTCCGGGCAGTGGAATACCTGTTTCAGAGGATGGGATGAAGTGAGCATAAATTCTGTAACAAAGTTGACTATTTTAAAAGTATCGAATAACTAATATCCCAGCCATCTGTCGCAAGAGCTATTTTATCAACTTGTGCCATCTCTCTATTCCTGTTTTATAGGGTGCGCTCGAATAACTATTACTGCAGACAGATTATCAAATTAACTAGATTAATCCGATTGACAGATTGCAATTATAGCGATTGCTGGTGAGATAGTACCTAAGCAAATAATTTTAAATTTTAATATTGTCAAACATGACCTTTTTTAATTATTCAGTTCCGCCTCTGCGCCGCAAACAGATTAACATTGCCGTTCAGGATTTAGAAGGGCTTTGGCACGTTCAGTTTCCCCTTGGCAAAGAGCGATTTTATTCAAAATTTTATACTTGTCTCGATCGAGCTTGCTTGCTGTGGAGCTTGCTGTTAATACCCATCTTCGGCACAGCACAATTTTTTTCTGTGAGTTGGATGCTGCAAGCTGGTTTGTGGTCAGCGCTCAGCCTCGTAGGTACAGCAGCAATGGTAAGCATGACATACTCTTGGGTCAAAATAGAACGCCTGATTTGGGTGCTTTACGGTTGGGTAATACTAATGTTATTAGGATTGCTGCTGACCGATTTAGCAATTTTTCTTAAGTGGGGAAAAGTGTTGGCGAATCTCTGTCCTCTGTGGTTGGGAATGAGCGGAATAGGGTATTTAGCGACTGGATTTGCAGTACGATCGCGCGCGCTTTTAGCAGCAAGTTTATTTCACCTGTTAGGGATTTTGATTTTGCCTTTCACGGGCGGTTGGTATTTCCTATTTACGGGAACGGTCATGGTATTTAGCTTGCTCGTTTTAGCCGAATTACAATGGGATATGCGCGAGCCTATTAACAGGCTGCATTAACTTCTGTACCACCGCGATTCCAACAGCTATCAACGTAAAGCATTAATCACAAGTGGTGACTAAATTGCTAATGACTGATGATCTCATGCCCCCTAGCATAACGTCACTGCAGTTGGTTGGTAGTGAGGACTCTTGGTTCTCATCAAAAGTTGAGGAATGAAGCCCTCACTACACAACGGATAGGGGTTATGTTAGCGGACACAATATTACTGATGGCTGATAACTAATTGCCACCAGACTGTACAGATTTGCGGGTTTGGTTAGTATCGTCGCCCTTGTGATGCCACGTGCCACCTTCCCCTTGAACGTATTCAGATTTTACGCTGTTCCAAGCAACGCTAGTAGCACCATCGGCGCTCATTCCATCTTCACTAGCGCTCTTAAAAGCCGCCTGAAAAATTTGTTTCGCCCCTTGGGGGAGTTCTTGTGCTTCTGAAGGTAAGGTATCAAATTGTTGTTCTGGCATAATGACCTCTAATTATTAAACATAAATTTAATCTTATATACGAGAAGACACTACTTTCCTCTCTCTAAAAGCAAGTTTTAAACCGCCTTCTTATCATTCCGAAGACAGATGTAATATTAAATCTGTTGTGCAAAATAATGCAACTTGATTGC
Organism: Microcoleus sp. Pol12B4; assembly: GCF_036701385.1. Taxonomy (NCBI): domain Bacteria; kingdom Bacillati; phylum Cyanobacteriota; class Cyanophyceae; order Oscillatoriales; family Microcoleaceae; genus Microcoleus; species Microcoleus sp. Pol12B4. The sequence continues at coordinate 34,205 of NZ_JAUBQR010000011.1, forward strand.
CGTTGCTGGTTCAGCCGGATTTGGCTAATTTCCCTCCTCAAACAACCATTAATCTGACTTCGGCTTTTTCACCTGCGAACTTAGAAAATACGTCAGCGCAGCGATTACTAAAGCGATACCCGCTCCCAAAGGAAGGATGTTCGTCCCGCCGTTCCACCGAACTACCTCAGAGAGAAACAATACACTCAACACTACTACAATGACGCTGGTGAGTTTGGTTTTTAGGTCATCGATGGTGTGAATTTCCAGCCAGATGGGTACTTTGATGCGATCGTCAATAAACAGCTCGTAAAGTCCGAGTGCAGTAATGTAAAATACTGTGGCGAGAAGAAACAAATCTACAACTTCGATGCAAGACAGAATCAGTTGTTTCGAGTTTTCGCTGGAAACCGGTACTGTAGCTGTGTGGCCGATGGTAATGAGGGTTTCCAGGGCACCGTAGATCAAAAGCGTCACAGACGCTGCAAAAGAACCGAATACAGCGATTAACATTAGATAGCGACTTCTGGCAAGAATTCGATGCAGCATAGTTGATCTCTCGTTGGAAAATTTGTTAGAGAACAAGCGCTCTCTGGTATAACTGTGGCTTTACTATATCAGAGTTTGCCCGATCGCACTTACAAGCAATTCTCACCAGTGCGCCACCCCTGGTTAATTTAATCTCGCGCGGGTTCGACTCGGATAGCCCTCAGTTCGCCTTCGTGTTTAAGGCAAGTCAAATCCCAGCCAAAAGCATTGCTGGTATGGGGTTGCAGGTGTTATGGCGACGCTGAGCGATCGCTCGCGCGTTTTGAGATAATTTAGTTTCCTGGGAAAGTTTGAGCGGTATTCTGCCAGTGCCCAAATTGTCAGCCACAAGTTAAGAAAAAATAGCGCTCAAAAAATTTTTAAACTAACTCATCTGGCGGAGTGCTAAGCCAAAATTGACGGTGAGAAAATCAACAATTTTTGCCTCAAAGCACCTGCATCCGGGGAAAATTCATAGGAAGAAGCGGGCGCTTGTCTGAGAAAGCCGGTTAATTCGTAATATGTCTCGTTACTCCACCCAAAATTTTTCATATCAACCTGGTTTCTATCCCTCGCCCACAAAATTTGATTGAGCTAGTCGGTCGCTCAATCAAATTTCATCCACCACCTGAAATAAAAAGCCATTTTGTCAAATATTCCTAAAGATGAATGGCGAACTTGAAGCATACGTAATAGCTTATAAACTGTTAACGCGGCGGTGTAATTATTCAGGGAAAAATCATCAAGGAAACGGGACTAAATTTGCTCCCTTACCTTCATTATTCCGCAGCGAATGTTAGAAAATTTGCACGTTACGCTGTCAATTTGACCCTGCAGTTTTGGCATCACAAGCGATCGCAAGACTCTACGTAAAAGCAAGCATTACCATGAAATCTTCTAAATTGTTGAAAACTGTTTTAGCAAGCGCTTGTACTTTAGGTTTAGCAACGGTTTCCTTCGCAGTGCCTGCTTCTGCCCAGTCGGGCGGTGCTGGAGGAGGTGCAGGCGGGGGTGCAGGCGGTAGCGTCGGCAGTGGCACAAGCGGTACGACGGGCACAAGCGGTACGACTGATACGGGTACAAGCGGTACGACTGGCACGGGTACAAGCGGTACAACCGATACCACTGGTACGGGTACAAGCGGTACAAGTGGTACGACTGGCACGGGTACAAGCGGTACAACCGATACGACTGGTACAGGTACAAGCGGTACAACCGATACGACTGGTACGGGTACAAGCGGTACAAGTGTTACGGGTACAAGCGGTACAACCGATACGACGGGCACGGGTACAACCGGTACGAGTGGCACCGGCACAACGGGTACAACCGGTACGAGTGGCACGGGTACAACCGGTACAAGTGGTACGGGTACAAGCGGTACAACAGGTACAACCGATACGACTGGTACAGGTACAAGCGGTACAAGTGGTACGAGTGGCACCGGCACAACGGGTACAACCGGTACCACATCGACTTCGGCTGATACTAATTCAGGAGTTTTGAGTGCTCGGCGCGATAGCCCCAACAATTTCGGGTGGCTGGGTGCCCTGGGTGCATTTGGTTTGATCAACTTGTTTAGGAAAGGCAGTACACCCTCCCATCGGTAATTTCGGGCGATTCCCTACGGGATAGCTTCGCTTCACGTACTTTTGAAAACAACTTAGAGGCTTAGAAAGTCATGACTTCACTCAATCGCAAAAGTTTGTTCAAAAAATTGGTAACAGTTGCCGGAATTGCCGGCGTTAGTTCCTTGATAGCTGTGCCGGGATTCGCAGAATTAAACCGCCAGACTCACGGCTTCAACCAGTCGGGGGAGCGAGTTTTTGATCTTGCTGATAGCGACTTAAACGATCCTAATTCTCCGGGAGCTCCTGCTACAGATAGAAACAACAACAACAATCCTGGCGGTTCTCCCAACACTCCAAATACCCCCACCAACAACACTCCGGGCCGTTCTCCAAATAGCCCCATCAACAACACTCCCGGCCGTTCTCCCAGCACTCCAACAAGTGGCGAAACTTCGCCTAATTCTCTCAGCAGCAGAGACAGAACTTTTGCCATGCAAGCAGGTCAACTTGGTATGCTGGAAGTGGAGCTCGGCAGATTGGCAGTGCAGCGCGGTTCGAGTGCTGGTGTAAAACAATACGGCCAAGAAATGGTAGAGGAACACACTCAGGCAAATCAAGAGCTGATGCAGTTAGTAATGCAAAAGCAGGTGGAATTGCCAACCGAGATGAGCAGCCAGAACAAAGCTTTGATGGATAGACTTTCGGGACTCTCCGGTACAAGTTTTGACACTGCTTACAAGCAGGCTATGATCGAGAGCCACAATCAGGCTATTGCTCTGTTTCAGGCTCAATCTCAACAGGGACAAGATCCCGACTTGAAGGCTTGGGCCACCCAGAAGTTGCCGAACCTTCAGGCGCACTTGCAAATGGTTAACCAAATGTTGGCAGATACCAGCCAGCCCCAATAGGAGGTAGAGGAGGTAGAGTCCGATCGGGTTTTATGCGATCGCACTCTACCTTTGCCGATCTGAGACTTAGCCTAAATTAATCGTTTTTTAACAGACAGTTGTTTGATCGCCCGATCGCGGAAACAAGCAAGTGCGATCGGGCGATCGTAATTTCACCGCAGAATTATTCAAACAACACCAAATTAATTAGTCCTCAGTCAGTGTCCACAAAAACACTCACAGCCGCCACAGCGATTAGCATTTCGTCATTTTTATCCTTCAGAGAGGCGATCGCCCTTCCTGGCACAATCATGCCCCCTTGCTCCACAATCAGAGTTTTGCTGCCAAAAGGGAGCACCGCCAACACCTCCTGTTCCCGCACTTGTTCGGGGTAAGGAACAGCCACCTTTACCTCAACAATCATCTGATTCGGGTCAGTCAAACCCGCCACTTCCCAGACACCCAGCAAAGCATTGTGGGCGATCGCATTCCGTACAGCCCTTGCACAGGCTACAGTCGGTTCCTGCCCGTGCTGGTCTATACCCATCCCCATTTCAATGATGAAACATTTACGTGCCATAGTTGCCCCTGGGTTGATTTTTCTTTTTAGTCGTTAGCGAAGCCCTCGAAGAGGATCGCACTTTTATCCAAAACAATTATCAACCAAAATCACCGCATTTTATATTATTTTATCGCTCCCTCTAATAACACACTAATCATCTCATTCAATAAAAAAAATCTAACTTTTGACAACCTCCTAACTCCTACCAAATCAGTCATTTAAAATCTAAAATTTAAAATCTAAAATCTAAAAGGGTATAACTTATGGTAATATAACCAAATTCAGCTTTCCTAGCGGACTGCAAAACTCATCGCCAGCTTGAATCATGGATAGTTTTCTACCAATTGCCTACTTTCAAAACCAATTTCTCCCCTTTACCGACGCCAAAATTTCCATAGCCACCCACGCACTGCACTATGGAACCGGAGTTTTAGGCGGGTTGCGGGGAATCCCAGACCCCCAAAATGCCGATCGAATATTGCTATTTAGATTAGACCGCCACTGTCAAAGATTAAGTCAAAGTGCCAGCTTCCTTCACTGCGATTTACCCGCCAGCAAAATTCAACAAATAATCATTGATTTTGTTCAGAAAAACCAGCCAACTAAATCATTTTATATCCGCCCTTTTATCTACACATCAAGTTTAGGAATTGCCCCGCGACTGCACAACGTAGAAACCGACTTTTTTGTCTACGGATTAGAACTTTCAGACTATTTACCCAAAGAAGGAGTCAACTGTAGAATTAGCTCTTGGTATCGCCAAGAAGACCGCAGTTTGCCCTTAAGAGGTAAAATTAGTGGCGCTTACATCACCTCAGCTTTAGCTAAAACAGAAGCAGTACAATCCGGCTTCGACGAAGCGATCATGATGAATTCTCAAGGAAAAGTCAGCGAAGCTTCAGGGATGAACATATTTGTCGCCAGAAACGGTAAATTAGTTACTCCCGGTTTCGAGCAAGATATTCTCGAAGGAATTACCAGAGACAGCGTTATAACCATCGCTAGAGACTTAGGAATTGAAGTCACAGAAAGACCAGTTGATAAATCAGAATTGTTGATTGCAGACGAGATTTTCCTCTGCGGAACCGCAGCAAAAATTACCCCTATTAAGCGAGTGGAAAACTATCACTTGCCCAAAAATCGACCCATCACCGAAAAGATTTTGGACAAACTGACGGAGATTATCGAAAATCGCGACAGCAATTATAAAGAATGGGTATTTCCGATTAATCTTAATTAACCGAAAATACCTGTGATCGTAGAAGCGACTTCACTCGTTACCAGGCAGAGCCTGGTAACGCAGATCGGGAGGCTCTGCCTCCACATTTGATGGCAGCCATGCGAGGCAGAGCCTGTGGATATCGGTTCCCAGGCAGAGCCTAAGAATCAGTTTTTGTGGAGCAGCCATTTTGCCTACCTCCTGCTAGAAACTACCCGCACAACACAGCCGCGTGATGGCGAATGTGATCCTCCATAAAACTCGCTATAAAATAATAGCTATGATCGTAACCTTCCTGCATCCTTAAAGTTAGTGGCTGTCCCGCTTTTGCACAAGCCTCGGCGAACACTTCCGGCAACAACTGCCCGTCAGCCAGATACGAATCAGCAGTGCCGCAGTCAATCAGAATCTGACGGTTGTATTGCGCCTCAAGCACCAACTCGCTAGCATCCCAAGCTTTCCACATTTCTTTGTCGCTACCGAGGTAGTGTCCGAATATTTTTTGCCCCCAAGGGCAGCGCATTGGCGCGGAAATAGGCGCAAAAGCTGAAACAGAAAGATAGCGAGAGCCATTTTTTAAAGCGCAAATTAAAGCCCCGTGTCCGCCCATCGAATGACCGAAAATTCCCTGTTTTTCCGGTATCGCTGGAAAATTTTCGGCGATTAAATTCGGCAATTCATCAACCACATAACTGTACATCCGATAGTGAGAATTCCAAGGTGAGGCTGTCGCATCAACATAAAAACCCGCACCACTTCCTAAATCCCAATCGTCATCTTCGCCGGAGATGCCCGTATTGCGCGGGCTAGTGTCGGGCGCAACCAGCATTAACCCGTATTTGGCCGCCAATTGTTGCGCCCCCGCTTTTGCCATAAAGTTTTCTTCCGTGGAGGTTAAACCTGATAGAAAATACAAAACTGGTACGGGTTGAGATAAAGCTTGCGGCGGCTGATAAACAGCGAACTTCATCTCGCTGTTGCAAGCAGAGGATTGATGGCTGTAAAAACCTAGTTTGCCATCAAAAATTTTATGTTCTTTATGCAGTTTTATGGATTCTGATATCATATTAATTCTTTTTCATTTGTGAATTAGATTTTTTTTATTGACCGCAGAGGGCGCAGAGGGCGCAGAGGAAAAGAGAAGAGAGAAGTTATTTAAGGTGCAGCCGTGCACGTTACCGCTATAACTAGCACCTAAAACTCCTTTTTCCCTAAGTCCTACTTTCCTCCTTCCTTCAACAACTCAAAATGTCAACACTGTGCGAATTACTTCGCCTTTGTGCATTAAATCAAAGGCTTCATTTATCTTCTCGATCGGCATTACCTGAGTTATCAGACTGTCAATATCAATTTTACCGTCCATGTACCAATCAACAATCTTAGGAACATCAGTTCTGCCTTTGGCCCCGCCAAAAGCCGTCCCTTTCCAAACCCTGCCAGTTACTAGCTGAAACGGGCGGGTACTAATTTCTTGACCGGCTCCCGCTACCCCGACAATTACGCTTACGCCCCAACCTTTGTGGCAGCATTCCAAAGCTTGGCGCATCACATTAATGTTGCCGATACATTCAAAACTGTAATCAGCTCCGCCTTTGGTTAAATCTACTAAATAAGGCACTAACTCACCTTCCACTTCGCGGGGATTGACAAAGTGAGTCATGCCAAATTTTTCCGCCATCTCTCGCTTGTTGGGGTTCAAGTCTACGCCGACAATCATGTTAGCTCCCACCATGCGAGCCGCTTGAATTACATTCAAACCCACGCCGCCCAAACCGAAAACTACCACATTAGAACCCGGTTCTACTTTCGCCGTATTGATGACAGCGCCGATGCCAGTTGTTACGCCGCAGCCGATTAAACAAACTTTATCAAAAGGAGCATCTTCGCGAATTTTTGCTACTGCAATTTCTGGCAATACTGTATAATTGGCGAAGGTAGAAGTTCCCATGTAATGGTAAAGTTTCTGCCCGTCTATGGAAAACCTGCTCGTGCCGTCGGGCATGACTCCCTGACCTTGAGTGATGCGAATTGCTTGACAGAGATTCGTTTTGCCACTCAAACAATATTCGCAGTTGCGACATTCGGGAGTGTAGAGAGGAATTACCCGATCGCCCACTTTGACACTCGTGACTCCCGGCCCAACTTCTGCGACAATCCCGGCTCCCTCGTGGCCTAAAATAGCCGGAAACAAACCTTCAGGATCGGCACCGGAAAGAGTGTAAGCATCAGTGTGACAAACACCCGTGGCTTTAATTTCCACCAGCACCTCTCCAGCCTGCGGCCCCTCCAGATCCACCGTTTCAATGCTCAAAGGTTGGCCGGCACTGCGAGCAACTGCTGCTTTTACTTTCATCCTTTCTCCCTGCGCTCTATTTGTCAATTCACCAGTCAATATGTATTGTATTACTTAATGTCAAACTTGGAGCAAATCTATGACAAAATTAATTGTAATTACCGGAGTTAGTCGCGGTCTGGGTCTTGCCATGACAGAAAAGTTTATTGAATTGGAACATACAGTTGTGGGATGCGCCCGTTCTTCGCAAGCGGTGGAAAAACTCCAACAAAAATATAGTGCGCCCCACCATTTTACTTGTTTGGATGTCACCAAAGACGATCGAGTTAAAGCTTGGGCAACAGAAATACTGGCAAAAAAAGAGCCACCCGATTTGCTAATTAATAATGCAGGTGTAGCTAATCATCTCGCCCCTCTTTGGAATGTCAGTGACGAAGAATTTTCCCAGGTAATTGATGTTAATATTAAAGGTACAGCTAATGTAATTCGTCACTTTGTCCCGGCAATGATTGCTCGAAAAAGCGGCATAATTGTCAACTTTAGTTCTGGTTGGGGAAGGTCAACTTCGCCGGAAGTCGCGCCCTATTGCGCTTCCAAATGGGCAATAGAAGGACTTACGCGAGCGCTCGCTCAAGAATTGCCCGCAGGTATGGCAGCAGTTCCTTTGAATCCGGGGATAATTCACACGGATATGCTGGACATTTGTTTCGGCGAAGATGCAGCAAGTTACACATCAGCCAAAGCCTGGGTGCAAAAAGCAGTTCCTTTTTTACTCAAGTTAAAACCTTCCGATAACGGAATGCCGCTGACTGTTCCTGGATAATACAGCAACCCTTGCAGGATTTACGCACATCTCTGTTTTCTTTTCCTCTGCGCTCTCTGGTTTTCTGCGGTTCATTAAAAAATTCAAAAATGAAATAAAATTGCTATATTCCCAAATCAAAACTCTTTCCCCAAATAGCCACTGTGAACTTGCCGCTAACCTCCCCCTCGCAAACCGAAACTCGCAAAGCAGATCACCTGCGGATTTGCCTCGAAGAAGACGTACAATTTCGCGAAACTACCAGCGGCCTAGAACGCTACCGTTTTGAACACTGCTGTTTGCCAGAACTCGATCGCACTGAAATTGATTTAACCTCCACATTTCTCGGCAAAAAACTAGCCGTTCCCCTGCTCATTTCCTCGATGACCGGTGGCACAGAATTAGCCCAGACAATCAATTATCGCCTCGCCGATGTCGCTCGAGAATACAAACTGGCAATGGGAGTCGGTTCCCAGCGAATTGTTGTAGAAAATCCTCAACTAGCTCCTACATTTGCCGTCCGTCGCCGCGCTCCCGATATTCTGCTATTTGCCAACATCGGAGCAGTTCAATTAAACTATAATTACGGTTTGGAAGAGTGCCAAAAAATTGTTGATATTCTCGAAGCAGATGCTCTAATTTTGCACCTCAATCCGCTGCAAGAGTGCGTTCAAACCGAAGGTGATACTAACTTTAAAGGACTGCTAGATAAAATTGCCAAATTATGCGATAAATTACCAGTACCAGTTATTGCGAAAGAAGTCGGCAACGGTATTTCAGGAAAAATGGCAAAGAAATTGCTCGCTGCGGGGGTAGGTGCGATCGACATTGCCGGGGCCGGAGGCACTTCTTGGGCGAAAATAGAAGGAGAGCGAGCTAAAGATGGCAAGCAGCGCAGGTTGGGCGCAACCTTTGCCGATTGGGGAATACCGACAGCCGAGTGCATTGTCAGCACCCGCGCCGTAGCGCCGGATGTTCCTTTGATTGCCTCTGGAGGCTTGCAGAATGGGCTGGATGCAGCGAAGGCTCTCGCTCTTGGCGCGGATATTGCGGGACTGGCGCGGCCATTTCTGCAAGCTGCAGCGGAATCGGAATCAGCCGCAGCCCTTCTAGCTGAGGTGTTAATTGCAGAAATCGCTACCGTGATGTTCTGTACGGGCTGCGCTAGCTTGGATGAGTTAAAACATTCTGGGGTTTTGGAAAGGTTAAGATAAAAGTGAGTCAGCAGTCAGTTGACAGTTGAGAGTTGACAGCTTGTCAGCCAGCGACTTGTCCGAAGAGCGTAGCAGAAGCAAGTCGAAGGGTTGTCAGTTGTCATAAGAGCTTTTGCCTGAGTCTTTGATTAATAGGTCAACCGCAGATGCTAGGCAGATAAACACAGATAAACGCATATAATTTCAAGACAATTTATTGTCTGAACTTTATTGATTAAGGGCAACTGTCAACTGTCAACTGAAAACTGAAAACTGAAAACTGTCAACTGTCAACTGACTAATTATCTAAATGAAAGATTTCCTAAAATATACCTGTGCAAGTTTACTGGGAACCTTCCTAGGACTGTTGCTGCTGGGCAGCATCGGATTGGGAGGACTGGTACTGCTAATTGCTCTGGCCGCATCGTCGTCTAAGGATTCGGGCCCGCAAGTTAAAGATAAGTCTGTATTGGTATTAGACCTTTCTTTAAATATTACCGACAGCAAACCGAGCCGTAGCACTGGTGCGGCGATTGAAGAAGTCCTTTCGGAAGATTCCGGGGATACAGTGACGCTGCGGACTGTTTTAGACACGATCGAATCTGCGAAAAAAGACCCCAAAATCGTTGGCATTTATCTCGAAGGCAGCTCGGATTCGAGCAGCAGCGGGTTTGCCAACCTCAAAGAAGTTCGAGGAGCCTTGCAGCGTTTCCGAGATGCCAAAAAGCCCATTTTTGCTTACCAGATGGACTGGAATGAGCGAGATTATTACCTCGGTTCTGTTGCTAATACAATAGCAATCAATCCTTACGGCGCTTTGGAACTCAACGGTTTTAGCAGTCAGGCAATGTTTTTCACCGGTGCTTTGGAGAAATACGGCGTGGGAGTGCAAGTGACTCGCGTCGGCAAATACAAGTCAGCCGTTGAACCGTTTTTGCTCACAAAAATGAGTCCCGAAAATCGCCAGCAAACTCAAAAGTTGCTCGGAGATATGTGGGGAGAATACCTGAAAACTGTCGCCCCGATCCGTAAAGTGACTGTTCCGCAACTGCAAGCGCTTGCAGATAAGGGCGGAACTTTGATGGCTGACGAAGCTCTAAAAAGCAAGTTAGTTGATAAAGTTGTTTACTTTGACGAAATATCGACTGAACTTAAAAAGCTCACAGGAACCGATGGCGAAAACAAATCTTTCAAGCAAATTAGTTTGAAAAACTACGCCAGAGTTGCTGAGGATAAAAACTCAACTCGCGCTGACAAGAAAAACCAAATTGCTATACTTTACGCAGAGGGAGAGATTGTAGACGGCGAAGGGGGCCCGACTCAAGTAGGAGGCGATCGCATCGCTAAAGAGATGCGGAAAATCCGAGAAGATGACAACGTAAAAGCAGTGGTTTTGCGCGTCAACAGTCCCGGAGGTAGCGCGACGGCGGCCGAAGTAATCGGACGCGAAGTGATGCTGACGGGCAAAAAGAAACCAGTTATCGTTTCGATGGGCAATTTAGCAGCATCCGGCGGCTATTGGATTTCGATGGGTTCCAACCGCATTTTTGCCGAACCCAATACGATTACCGGTTCGATCGGCGTTTTTGGAATGCTGTTCAACGCCGAAAAGTTGGCTGCTAACAACGGCCTAACTTGGGACGTGGTAAAAACCGCCCGCTTTGCGGATACTAACACGGTTTCCCGTCCCAAAAATCCTCAAGAACTGGCGAATATTCAGAGGATAGTCGATCGCATTTACGATCGATTTATTACTAAAGTCGCCAACTCCCGCCAACTGCCGAAAAACAAGGTACAAGAAATTGCTCAAGGCAGGGTGTGGTCTGGTACAGCCGCGAAACAGTTGGGTTTGGTCGATGAAATTGGCGGGCTTGAAGATGCTGTCAGAGAGGCTGCTAAGCAAGCTAAACTCGGCGACGATTGGAAGGTGGAAGAATATCCCAAACGCCGCAGTTTGGAGGAGCGAATTTTGGAAAAAATTTCAGGCGTTCACGTTTTGAAACCGGCCGCCAAACTCGACCCGCTAACGGCCGAATTTAAGAAAATGCAAGATGAATTGGCTGTGATCAAGTCGATGAACGACCCGCAGGGGATTTATGTTCGCTTGCCTTTCAATTTACGGATTGATTAATTAATACCAAGTCCGGGGTTTTTACCCCTTTATTCTTGAGTCCCCCTCTCTGCGGACGAAAGTTTTGCTCTTGAACCGTTGCAAGCGCTGAGTCTGATCGGGTTTTTTAACGCCGATTTGGTAAAAGTAGGCTGACGCGTCCTACCAACAACTGAAAAACCCGGTTTCTTCTAGAAACCGGGTTTATGAATACCCTAAAAGTCTATCGACTGGAAATTGGCAATATTTGTTATGCAGCACGCTGAGTTAACAATCCCCAGATGAAAAGTAGAACGATCGCACCTACAACTGCAAAAGCTATACTGGGTAGAGTCAATGCTCCAAAGGATGCTCCCCCGCTCGTCCCCAGCAAGACTTGACCCAGATAACCTCCCACTAGCGCGCCCAAAATTCCTAAACCTGTTGTTGCCAGAAAGCCACCGCCTTGAGTTCCCGGATAAATGGCTTTGGCGATTGCACCGGCAATCAGTCCTAAAACGATCCAAGCAATAATTCCCATTTCTCTTTCTCCTGAATACTTAAACTTTTCTCGTCCCTTGTCTTATGTTTTTAGAATAACAAGTGCTATCCAGTCCTTACCTCTACCGTAGGGAGGAACCGAAAGTGGTAGGATTTCCCATTAATTGTCCGAGTTTGAGGCTTTTTAATATCTCAAAAGAGTTAACCCACTTTCTCTAGGGAAGAAAGGTACTTATGCTCAAGGCAAAAAGGAAATAGGAGAATTGTTTCTGGGAGTTTTTGTGTTTTACTGGTAAAAAAATTACAATAATTTTGTGAAACGAGGAAAGTTTGCGCCCGATGGATCTGACTCTGTGCATGATTGTGAAGAATGAAGAGGCAACACTGTCGCGGACTTTGGACAGCGTTAAAGGTGTTGTGGACGAAATAGTGGTGGTGGATACGGGATCGGGCGATCGCACCCGTCAAATTGCCCGAGAATCCGGGGCGAGGGTTTATGACTTTGAATGGTGCGACGACTTCGCAGCGGCGCGCAATGAGTGTCTGAAGCACGCCCAGGGCGACTGGATTTTGGTGTTGGATGCCGATGAGGTTTTGGTACCGGAGATGGTACCTCAAATGAAGCAGGCAATTGCGAGCGAGCGGCTGCTGCTAATCAATCTCATCCGCCAAGAAATCGGTGCCTCTCAATCTCCCTATTCCCTGGTGTCGCGCTTGTTTCGCAATCGCCCCGACATCCGCTTTTCTCGCCCTTACCACGCCATGGTAGACGACAGCGTAGGTGAGATTTTGCAGAGGGAACCGGAGTGGAAAATAGCTGCTCTCCCCGATGTGGCGATTTGGCACTCTGGTTATCAAAAAGATGCGATCGCAGCAAAAAGTAAATTCCAAAAAGCTCAAGCAGCCATGGAACGGTATATCGCTTATTATCCAAACGATGCTTATGCTTGTAGCAAATTAGGTGCGCTGTATGTAGAAACCGGGCAAATTGGGCGGGGAATTAATTTATTAACCAAAGGATTAACTGCCGAGGGCATTGATGGTTCTATTGTTTACGAGCTGAACTATCATTTGGGGATTGCTTATCGCCAGCAGCAGCAATTTGGTAAAGCAAAAGAACACTATCAAGCCGCAATTAATACCAATGTTTTCCCCCCGATCAAGTTGGGCGCTTACAATAATTTGGGCAATTTGTTCAAAGATGAAGGAGATTTGAAATCTGCTGAAAAAGCTTACAAAGCAGCTTTGAAAATTGACCCCAATTTTGCAGTAGGTCACTATAATTTAGGACTGACGCTGAAGGCAGCCGGAAATTTAGCAGATGCGATCGCCTATTACCGACAAGCGATAAAAATCGATCCCGAACACGCCGAAGCTCATCAAAACTTGGCAGTAGCCTTGCTGAAGATTGGCAAAATGCCAGAGAGTTTAGCAGAATTCAAAAGAGCGATCGCCCTTCACGAACATCGCCGCCCATTTGAAGCAGAACGCCTGCGCCGGGGACTGCAAGAAATGGGTTTAATGTAACTGAAATTATGGCTTTTATGGACGGGCAGGATGCCTACCCCACAATCAAGTTCTCGTGGAACAGGCCGGAAAGCCTGTTCATTAAAAATATTCCAAGATATGAGATACAACCAGTAAAATCAAGCAATTATCTCCACTTTGCCGCTATCCAAATCGTAGCGCCCCCCAACAACTTTAAGCTTGCCCGCTTTGACTGCTTCAGCTAAAATAGGCGACGATGATTGTAAGTTATTTACATTCCTTTTCACATTAGCTCTGACTGCGTTATCCCACGCATCGCCTGTTTGACCTTTAGTCGAATCAATTGCGGGTTTAATCGCCGCCACCAAAGTGCTAATGTGACCAGGCACAGCTTTGCCATCTAAAGCTGCTTTGACAGCACCGCAGCGTTCGTGACCCAGAATTACTAATAGTGGCACCCCTAATTCTAAGGCCGCATATTCTATATTTCCGAGAACCACATCGTCGAGAAAATTGCCAGCTACTCGGATATCAAATAAATCCCCCAATCCTTGGTCGAAAATAATTTCGGGAGCAACGCGCGAATCAGAACAAGCCAGGATGGTTGCAAAGGGATGTTGACCCTGTGCTACTTCTACAACTCGCGATCGAGCTTGGTCGGGAAATGTGCGTTTTTGCTCAATGTAGCGTTGATTCCCCTCCATCAATTTCTTAAGAGCACTGTTAGGAGTAATGTCAGAGATTGCCTCTGCCTTTGCTGCTTCGGCTTGTAAAAACGTAGGTGCCAAGCTTGCCACCAGCATCCCTGCACCAGCCCTCAGCATTAAATTCCGTCGCGAAATCATACCTGCTCTTTCGCTTTTAGTCATTGCTTGCAACTCGGTTCAATTGTTTGTATTTGTTAGCATAATATATACCACAAGCTCAGTCATACTTCTTTGATTTTTCTTTACAAGCTGCTCCGGCACAATCTAAACTTCAAAAAAATAGCCCATTTTGATTTTATTCCTATTTTATTTAGTAAAGTCAACAGCAGTCATCCTTCTGCGGACAGGGATGCTAGAATGTATCTAAAACGACTATTATTTATCAATGGCTCGAAATGTCTTACGTCGCAAGTATTCATATCTATCCGGTCAAGTCCCTTGACGGCATAGCAGTCAGTCAAGCAAATATTCTAGCCAGCGGAGCTCTAGAAGGCGATCGCTCTTTTGCAATCTGCGATGCAGCAGGAGAATTGGTTAACACTAAGCACAACAGCGGAGTCTGTTTTCTACGCTTATCCTTTGACATCAAAAAGAGAATTGCCGGCCTGAAAATTCAAGGCACCGAACAAGAAATATTTTTTCATGTAGATAGAGAACGCTTGGGAATAGAATCTTGGTTGAGCAGCTACTTCGGTTTCCCCGTCAAGTTAATTGAAAACTTGCTTACAGGTTTTCCCGACAATCTTGCTGCACCAGGGCCAAGCATTATCAGTACCGAAACAATTGCCGAAGTTGCATCTTGGTTTCCGAGAGTTTGCGTTAACGAGATGCGCCATCGCTTGCGAGCTAATATTGAAATAGGAGATGTTCCGGCTTTTTGGGAAGACCAACTTTTACCACAAGCCGATGAAATTGTGAGGTTTAAAATAGGGACAGTAATATTTGAAGCTATTAATCCCGGTCAGCCATGTATCCTATCTACGCGAAATTATGCCGCGCAAGCAAGCGATCTAAATTTTAAAAATATACTAACAGCCAAGCAGAAGGAAATCATGCCTGACCTGCTAAAAAAAGGGCATTTAAATCACTTTAGTCGGCTGATAATTAACACGCGACTCGCACCTCAATCAGCAGAAAAAATATTACACATAGGAGACGAAGTTCACATTATCAGAGTCAGCAACTCTCTATTGAATACCTTTTCTGATTAGTTGTAGGTTACGAGTCTGATCAAGCCGGCGGCAACTCCAAAGTAAGTTGACCTAAAACACCAGTTCTAAAATCGTTTAACATCTGCCGCGCCGTTCGTTCGACATCTCCTTTATACCTGTCTTTTGCTACCTCGTGCAGATAATCTTCACCATTACTAGAGGCTGCATCTAATTTATACCTGGATTTAAAACCAGATAGTGATATCAACGTGTCATCAGCCGCCTCCAGCCCTTGGAGCAAATCTACCATCGCGGCTGCTACTACCTGATTGTCGTAAGCTGCTTCGCCAATATCTTCGCAAATAGCTAATTTTATGGCATTTTCTTGATTGTTAATTCGGGTTGGGATCACTCCTGGGGCATCTAATAATTCAATTTCGTCAGAAATGCGAATCCATCGGAGCGATTTAGTTACTCCAGCTCTGCGAGCACTATCTACCACTCTCCGCCCTAACAACCGATTAATTAAAGCAGATTTTCCGACATTGGGAAATCCCATTACCACTGCACGGACTGGACGGGGCAGCATACCTCGATCGAACCTTCTTTTATTTAGCTGCACCCCAGCATTCTGCACGGCATCCGCCACAGCGTCTACTCCTTGACCGTGCTCGGCATTAGTAAAATACGCAGTTTCCCCCTGGGCCTCAAACCATGTTTCCCACGCCTCGCGCGATCGAGGCGTAATCATGTCCATACGGTTGACAACCAAGACTCGCGCCTTGCCGCCCACCCAATTCGGCATTTGGGGGTGATAAGTAGCCAATGGAATGCGGGCATCTCGGACTTCGAGCACCACATCTACCCGCTTTAGCTGTTCTTTTAATGCCCGTTCAGCTTTGGCAATGTGACCGGGATACCAGTGAATTTTCATTAGTTATTAGTTATTAGTTATTAGTCATTAGTCAGCAGTCATTAGTCAGCAGTCATTAGTCACCAGCCATTAGTCGCTGTCTCAGGGCGGGTTTACGCATACCCTGGATTTACATAATAGATACGGGTGAACCCGCCCCTACAGAATCTACGTTTATTTAGTCGGACATGATATAACACGTGACTAATGACTAATAACTAATGACTAATGACTAATAACTAAGGCACAATCAAAACTGCACAAGGAGACAGATTGATCACCCGATTGGTAACGCTGTCAGACGCCCCATCATCGGTTAAACCCATCCCCCGACAGCCCATCACAATCAAATCGGCCCCAATTTCGTCAGCCACATCGCAAATCGTGAAAGCAGGTTTGCCTTCCCGTTCGATGATTTCAGCTTCAATTCCCTGCTGGGAAAACATCGATTGGGCCTCAGAAAGAAGTTTGGCGACTGCTTCGGGGGAAGTCATCACCTCTCGCGCGGGGGCGTCGGCCTCCTCGGCTGGGGGCTCGACTACCGACAGAATAACTAAGCGAGAACCGTAGGTTTTTACGATATTGACCACCTTTTCGGCAGCTTCGCGGGCTTCTCGGCTTTGATCGACAGGAAATAAGACTGTCTTGAACATACTGCACATCTCCGGGACACGGACTCCGATAAAATGTTTAGGTTAAGCCAATCAGTGCCGTTTGTTCCATCTTCCGTTTTTTGTACGGGCGCGGTTGAATGCGTCCGAGGCCGGGGTGCAAGTTACCAGTGCCGCCATTTCAACGGAATTCGACAAAAACACACATATTAGGAGGTTAATCCTGTGACAAAAAAAACTGTAGCAAATTTATCGGCATCGGACTTATCGGGCAAACGGGTATTGGTGCGGGCGGACTTTAACGTGCCGCTCGACAACGGCAATATCACCGATGATACTCGCATCCGGGCGGCTCTGCCGACAATTCAAGATTTAGCGTCCAAGGGCGCTAAGGTGATTTTGTGCAGCCACTTCGGCCGTCCCAAGGGTGTGACGGAGAAGTTGCGCTTGACGCCGGTTGCTGTGCGCCTGTCGGAATTGTTGGGCAAAGAGGTCAAAAAGACTGACGACTGCATCGGTGATGAAGTCGCTGCTACAGTCGCGGCGATGCAAGATGGCGATGTGCTGTTGCTAGAAAATGTCCGCTTCTACCCAGAGGAGGAGGCAAACGACCCAGAATTTGCTAAGAAGTTAGCTTCTGTGGCCGATTTGTATGTCAACGATGCTTTTGGTACTGCTCACCGAGCTCACGCTTCTACTGAGGGCGTTACTAAGTATCTGAGTCCTTCTGTGGCTGGGTTTTTGATGGAGAAGGAACTGCAATATCTCGGCAGTGCGATCGACAATCCTCAGCGTCCTTTAGCTGCTATAATCGGCGGTTCAAAGGTTTCCAGCAAGATTGGAGTCATTGAAAAACTGCTCGAAAAGTGCGACAAACTGCTGTTGGGCGGTGGCATGGTTTTCACGTTCTACAAAGCTCGCGGCTTGAACGTGGGCAAGTCTTTGGTGGAAGAGGACAAGCTGGAACTGGCTAAGTCTTTGGAAGCTAAGGCGAAGGAACGGGGAGTTGCTTTTCTGTTACCTACTGATGTGGTAGTTGCTGACAAGTTTGCTGCTGATGCTAACACTCAAACTGTCTCTGTTGAAAGCATCCCCGACGGTTGGATGGGTTTGGATATCGGCCCGGATTCAGTAAAAACTTTCCAAGATGCTTTGGCCGATTGCAAAACTGTTATCTGGAACGGGCCCATGGGCGTGTTTGAGATGGAGAAGTTTGCTGTGGGAACTGAAGGTATCGCTCATTCTTTGGCGGGACTTACTAAAACTGGTACTACCACAATTATCGGTGGTGGTGACTCGGTGGCGGCTGTGGAACAGTTGAATTTGGGTGAACAAATGAGCCACATTTCCACTGGTGGCGGTGCTAGTTTAGAACTGCTCGAAGGTAAGGAATTGCCTGGTGTTGCTGCTTTAGATGAAGCTTAATTAAGTTAAGTAGGGCGGGCTTGGCCCGCCTTGCTGGAAGCAGGCCTAAATCATTGGCTGCGAATCATTGTTGTGAAGATTTACCGCAGAGGGCGCAGAGAACGCAGAGCAAGAGAAAAGAGAGAAGGATATCGGTTTAAAGTCTATAGTTTGCTAGTATAATTTGTTTGAAGTAGCAGTGAGGTTTGTTTGTGAAACTTAAACTCTTGGCAACTGTAACGGCCTGTCTAGCTTTGTTTGGGCTGCCAGCTCCCGTTACAGCTCAAAATCCAGATCATGTTAGGCAATTGCTGGAAACTAAAGAGTGCGAGGGCTGTGACTTGAGAAATGCTGATTTGTTCAAGGCTAGCTTGTACAGAGCTAATTTAAGAGGAGCGGATTTAAGCGGAGCAAATCTCTATGAAGCTAATTTGCTAGAAGCGGATTTAAGTGATGCTAATTTGGCAAATGCTAACTTAGTTAATGCCGAGATGTACGGTGCTGAATTGAATGGGGCTAATCTGCGAAATGCGGATTTGTCTAATGCTTTTTTGGGGCGAGCGAATCTGACGAGTGCGGATTTGCGCGGTGCTAAACTTTTTAATGCGAATCTGGGCGAAGCTTATCTGCTGCAAGCTAATTTGTCGAATGCAGATTTGAGGCGTTCGCTGTTGTTTAGAGTTAATTTGAATCGTGCGAATTTAAGCGGAGCGGATATGTCTTTCGCGGATGTGCGCGATACTAATTTGCAGAATGCTATTTTGTCAAATACTAGGCTTCCTCGGGCTCAATTGACCGGGACAAATATTGATGCGGCGAATAACGTGCGGCAGGCTGATTTGGAACGTGCCAACTTGCGAGGTACGAATTTGGGACCAGGGGTTTGCGTGATCACTACTTTTCCTTATTGTGTTTTGAATGTGGAATAATCTGCTTGCTGAGTGCGTCAGCCTCCATTTTTTTGCAGGTACGGGAATTTTTGCTCCCGCCCAAAAACCGATAGAAGCCTCCGACGTAAGTCGTGGAAAGATAAAAATTTTAGACTAAAGTTGTAGCTCCCAGATGAATCTGTGGAATAAATCTAAAATCTAAAATCTAAAATCTAAAATCTAAAATCGACTGACTGGCTGGCGCACCCTAGGTTGAGATCCGAGTTAAGTTTGAGGGGGTTTGTATCCTCTTTCTAGGGCAAATCTCACAAGCTGTGCCCGATTTTCTAGCTGTAATTTGCTGAAAATGCTGCCTAAATGAGCTTGCACAGTCCGGGGGCTAATAAACAGCCGATCGCTAATTTGTTTGTTAGTATAACCCTGGATAACCTCCCAAAAAACTCTTTCCTCGGCTGGTGTTAAAGGCAAAGGTGCAGGTGCTGGCAATACTGCCACAAATTGTGGTTCCACCGCCCTACCGCTAGAAGTTTGAAGCAGTCGGACAATCTCGGCGTGAATCCGGTGAGAGCGCTCTAACTGCGCCTTTACCTTAGCTAAGATTTCTTCAGACTGAAAAGGTTTTACCAGATAATCGTCAGCGCCGATCGAATGACCTTCAACTTTTGACTCAATCTCCCCTTGACCAGACAAAAATATAAACGGGACTAACTGTCCCAAACGGGTAGTTCGCAAACGGCGACAAAACTCAAACCCGTCCATTTCCGGCATCATCACATCTGAAATTACCAAATCTGGGGGGGCCTTTTCAAACATTGAGAGCGCCTCCACCCCTGAATTAGCGCATTCCACCCGATATCCCTGACTTTCCAAGTACATTGCTAAGACTGTTTGACAGTCTGCTTCGTCGTCAACCACTAATATTCTTTCCATGACAGGCTTGCACCAATTCCAGTTGGACAGTTCTTGAAACTGCCAGTCCCAAAGTAGGAACTTAAATGAGTTTACCTCCTGCAACTGGATAAAGGCTCACAATTTCAAGACGCCACACTTTCTCAAATAGTCCAATTAGGGGTGCCTAGCGCATAAAAGCGGAAGCAGTAGAGCAATATGGGGAATATCCTTCTTTGATTCGCATATCATCAAAAGCTACAACTTTTTATGAGGAAGCGTCAAATTTTATGCCGAAAATAGAAGGTAAAAGAAAGAATTTAATCCTATAAAACTGAAATCAGGGTGACACTTACACTATTCCTAGACCCGACATTGAAAGGTTTTTAGATTTTTCAGGTTCGGATACAGGTACAAAAGGGACAGCGCGAGCAGGTCCTGCTGCTGGGGGCGGCGCGAACCAACTCGGATCGGCAACCAACATACTTTCAATTATCGGTGCGGGTTCGGGGCGGCTGAACAGATACCCCTGCATGATATCGCACTGATGTTGTTTCAAAAAATCTAGTTCTGCTTCTGTTTCCACTCCCTCAGCAATTACTGTCATATTCAAACTGTGACCAAGTAAAATTACTGCTGTAGTAATAGCAGCATTTTGAGTATCTTCGCTGGCATTACGGACGAAAATTCGATCAATTTTTAAAGTGTCAAAAGCAAATTGCTTGAGATATCCTAAAGTAGCGTAACCGGTGCCGAAGTCGTCAATAGCAATCCGAATTCCTAGAGCTTTAAGTTCGTTTAAAGTAGCGCCTGCTACAGTCGCATTTTCCACCAAAGCGCTTTCGGTCATTTCTAATTCTAAATTAGCAGGCTCTAAACCTGTAGTTTCCAATATTTGGACGATTCGCGCTTTTAGTTCCGGGTCCGACAACTGCCGGGCCGACAAGTTTACTGATATTGTAAAGGGTGAAAACCCCGCCGCCAGCCAACTAGCGGCTTGAGCGCAAGCTGAAAGCAGTACCCACTCGCCAATCTGAATAATTAAACCTGTTTCTTCTGCTAATGGAATAAATTCGCAGGGAGAAATTATACCTCGATCGGGATTTTGCCAGCGCACTAAAGCTTCAGCGCCGATAACTTGGCCGGTAGCAATATTCACTTGTGGCTGATAGTATACCTGAAACTCACCTTGTGCCAAAGCGTGGCGCAACAAAGCTTCGAGAGCAAACTTTTCAGGAGAGAGGGTCGTAACCTTAGTGGAGTCGTTAACTAAATCTTTGAGTCTGGCTTCTGCTTGGTGAAGCGCGACTGTCAGCGGTTGAGTAATAGTTTGCCGTTTCAAGACGCGAGAAGCAATGGCTCCTAGCAATTCAGCTTTGGTAAACGGCTTTGTCAAGTAATCGTCTGCGCCCAATTCCATCCCCCGACGAAAATCGGTTTTGTCACTTTGAGCCGTGAGGAAAATAAATGGAATTGTTGCAGCTAGCGAGTTTTGCCGCAGAGTCCGCAACACGTCATAACCGTCGAGTTCCGGCATCTGCACGTCGCACAAAATTAAATCCGGTATCTCCGAAAGTGCCATCTGCACCCCAGCTCGACCGTTCTCGGCCGCAATGACCCGGTAGCTGTGAGATTCCAGGAGTTGCAGAAGAGTTTCCCGGATTAATTCGTCGTCCTCAATTACCAAAATTTTGAGCATGATACTTAGATAACAGATGGCACT
>NZ_JAUBQR010000457.1:0-1233 GCF_036701385.1 Microcoleus sp. Pol12B4
GATTTTAAATCATCCAAATCTTCCTTCAGTCTTGTCTTATGGTACTCTGGCTGCTTAAAAACTGTCCGGAGTATTGTAAGTACAGTCGATTTAATTTTAGTGACGATTTTAAAGAAAACAAATACTCCTTTCAATAACTATAGACAAAATACGAACGAGCCACACTTGAAAGCAGCTTCAAAAACTGCACTTTATAGCAGATAAAACCTACTGACACAGCTAAAATAAGTAAATTTTTGGCAAAAAAATTGTCGCCACCGTCATTTAATTAGTACAACACACGATATTTTACTAACATAATTTGAAAATCACTTGTATGAATCAAAATCAAATTAAATGGTTGGCGGCAGCTCTAATGCTAATAGACCACATCGGATTGATGCTTGAAGCAGAACCCATGCGTATCATGGGCCGCCTCAGTTTTCCGTTGTTTAGTTGGGTGTTTGCTCAAAACTGGAAACGACCGGGGGACAAAAATCCTCTAATTACTCGACTGATATTATTTGGGGTACTTTCTCAAATACCTCATATCTTACTTTTTGGCAATTTACAGTTAAACATCATGTTTAGCTTTGCCGTAGCAGCACTAACTTTGAGCTACATCCGACGCTTCGATCGCAAAATTGCAGTTTTAAGCATAGGTCTAGTAAGTGCTCAAATTTTAGGAGTGACTTACGGCTGGTATGCAGTGGCTTGCCCGCTATTGATGATTAGGTGGAATGGAGGAGGCGATCGCCTTTGGTGGTTAGGCTGGACTATAGCAAATATCGCATATACAATTAGTTGCAACAGTTGGATTCAAATTTTCGCTATATTCACACCGCTAGTTCTGGCATACTACGATACCTCTAAAGACCAAAAACCAACGGCTTTAGAAAAAAGATTTTTCTATTATTTTTACCCACTACACCTTGGGGGGCTAGCGGCACTGCGAACAATTGTCTAAATAAGACTGGGGATGATAATTAGTTAATTGTTGATTTTTTATTTAAGCGAAGTACAACCGCGTCTCTGAGCGATCGCCCCCAGAAGAGCGCGCTCGCTTTCCTGTAACTTGCCTTCACTCTGTCATCCAGGACTATCTGACAGAAGTCGGGGATCTTTGCTAGCTTACCCGTCTGTGAGATTTTTCCCTAGGCTGAGAATGACAAAATATTGTAACGAGTTGTAAAGTATAATTAAACCGAAGCGAACACAGAGGCCAAGTAGTATCAAATGCGAGTTGCGATCGCC
>NZ_JAUBQR010000458.1:0-1228 GCF_036701385.1 Microcoleus sp. Pol12B4
GGTGTACAGTCTTACGGTTTCTTTGTGGAAATTGAGGTGCGGCCGCCGGAGAGCGACATCTTGCGTGTTGAGGGATTAGTGCACGTTTCTTCGCTGAAGGATGACTGGTACGAATATCGATCGCGCCAACAAACTCTGGTGGGCCGCAAAAACCGCAATCAGTACCGTTTGGGCGATCGGGTAGAAGTTCAAGTCAAGAGTGTGGATTACTACCGCCAGCAAATTGATTTAGTTGCAGTTGGTGGCGGCAGTCAAGCTTTTGATGATGATGAATAATCTGTTGACTGTTGACTGTTGACTGTTAACTGTTAACTTTTCTAAATACTTAGTTGTCATTGTCTGGAAACTAAGTATTTAGAAGTGGGCGACAAACTATACTCAGCAATCATCAATAAACAATTAATGACTAATATCCAATCCGATAGCATCGTCGGGCGTCAAATCCAGTCAACAGTCAACAATCACGAACGGTGCAACCGGAATTTATCTGGGTTAATCTGTGTTAATCTGTGTTAATCTGCGGTTAAAAAAAGAGGATTTATTAACTGCAGATGACAATGTAGTGACGCTGATTCACGCCGATGAAGCTCAGAGAGATCAGAAGAATTCCGATGGTAACAGATTTGATATAACAACTAATTACTAACCACAGTCAACCGTAAACTAACAAATAACTAATGACGAATAACTACCCCCTCATTGTAGGAGTTACCGGTGCATCGGGACTGATTTATGCGGTGCGAACATTGAAATATTTGTTGGAGGCCGATCGCGCTATTGAACTGGTCGCTTCCAAATCTACTTACATGGTTTGGCAAAGCGAACAGAACACCCGAATGCCCGCAGAACCTACGCTTCAAGAGGAATTCTGGCGGGAACAAGCAGGAGTAGCCACAATGGGTAAACTCCGGTGCCATCCTTGGCAAGATGTCGGTGCTAATATTGCTAGTGGCTCCTTTCGTACCCAAGGGATGATGATTATTCCCTGTAGCATGAGTACACTAGGCAAGTTGGCGGCTGGCTTGAGCTCGGATTTGCTCGAAAGAGCGGCCGACGTTCAACTCAAGGAAGGGCGAAAATTGGTACTCGTGCCTCGCGAAACGCCTTTTAGCTTGATTCACCTGCGGAATTTGACTACCTTGGCAGAAGCGGGAGCTAGAATTGTACCAGCGATTCCTGCTTGGTATCACAATCCGCAAACTATTGAAGATTTGGTAGACTTTGTGGT
>NZ_JAUBQR010000459.1:0-1228 GCF_036701385.1 Microcoleus sp. Pol12B4
TGCCCTCCCCATGAATGGTATCTGGATCTGCTTCGCATGAAATTAATCGGTGGCGCTCAACCACCAATGCCGATGGCCGTAGCGATGAATCAGCACAAAATTGAGATGGTGCACAGCTTCATCGATCGGATGCACATGATGATACTGCCAACTGCAGCAAACTTAGCCAAACAACCTGTGTTCGGTCAAATATCCCATCTTCTTGATGCGGGAGGTGGTTCGGGAGCGCTGGCGATCGCGATCGCAGCATTTAATCCGCAGATTCAATGCACAGTTATGGATCTTGAGCCTGTATGCGAAATCGCACAAAAAAATATTTCCAAATATGGCTTAGAAAAACAGATTACTACCGTGGCGCGAGATATGTTTGAAGAGGCGTGGCCTGGAGAACCTGACGGTGTTCTATTTGGCAATGTTTTTCACGATTGGGATTTAGAACATTGCTATTTGCTGGCTCAACGAGCATTCGACGCACTCAAACCTGGCGGTCAAGTGTTGTTGCATGAAATGCCTTTAAATGATACCAAAGATGGGCCGCTCACAGTAGCGTGTTTGTCAGCCATATTACTGATGTATGAGAAAGGTAAGCAGTATACGTTAAAGGAAATAGAAGAAATATTATCGTCAGTAGGGTTTATTGATTTTCAGTCAATACCAACCCATACTTATTATCATCTGATTAGCGCTAATAAACCCTAATTTTTGTTTGTATTTTTAGTTGAGGAAAATCTTAAGTATGAAATTTTTTTCTAATTACCAAATTATCGCCCAAATTTTTGAAAGCTCGAATTCGCTAGTTTATCGAGCCAACCGCGGCCCTGACAATCAACCTGTTATTATCAAGGTTCTCAAAGAAGATTATCCTACCCCTACGGAGCTAACCAGATATAAGCAAGAGTATGAAATTACTCGTTCTCTGAATATAGATGGAGTGATTATAGCTTATGATTTGCAAAAATATCAGAATACACTAGCAATAGTTTTAGAAGACTTTGGAGGTGAATCATTAGACATTATCCTGAGAGATAGAAAACTTAGCTTGCCTGAATTTCTTTCTCTTGCTATTAAAATAACGAAGACTTTAGGTGAAATCCATGCTGTTAATGTTATCCACAAAGATATCAATCCTGCCAATATTGTTTGGAATTTGCAAACAGATATCCTGAAAATTATTGATTTTGGCATTTCTACACTATTTACGCGGGAAAATCCCACAATTAAAAACCCA
>NZ_JAUBQR010000328.1:0-4718 GCF_036701385.1 Microcoleus sp. Pol12B4
AGCAAATCCAGCCCCTTCTTAACTCGCCGAGAAACAGTCACCGCACTGATACCCAAGCGTTCAGCGGTTTCCTTCTGCGTCAAATCGTAGAGAAAAACAAACTCCAATATCTCGCGAGTCCGTTGTTCCAACATAGCCAAAGCTTGCTGTACGCGAATTTGATCCTCTTGCGCCAACTGAAAACTCCGATACTTAGTATCCGGCACCAATTCTCCCAGACAAGTAGCCCCCTCATCTTCATCCTGCATCGGCGCGTCCAAACTCAGAGGCGATCGGTTGAGATGGGCCAATTTAATTTCTTGCCATTCTTCTACAGAAACCTCAAGGACTGCTGCTACTTCAGCATCCGTAGGTTTGCGGTTTAACTGCACCTGCAAATCCTTGATTGCTGCTACTGATTTGCGTTCGAGGGACTGCCAGTGGCGGGGAAATCGCACAGAAGGGCTTTTGTCTCGCAAGTAGTGTTGAATTTCACCCCGTATGTAGGGAATTGCAAAGGAACTAAAAGCGTGCCCCTTCGCGATATCAAACCGCTCGATCGCCCTGATCAACCCAATACACCCGACTTGCAGCAAATCGTCGTAGCTTTCACCGCACTGGTTTATCCAGTGATAAACTTCTTTTCTCACCAGCCCGATATTCAGTTTAACTAACTGATTGCGGGTTTCATTCGATCCAGAAAGTTGATACTCGCGCAACAATTGCAAATTTTCGCTTTTTAGCTCGTTCGGCACTGTGGTAGACATGGTTGCATAAGGGTGGGTAGAGCAGAGGACTGAGCTTGCTTTAGATCTAGTTTCCAATCTAGTCTAAAAAAATTCACTTTTAGGTAGTGTAATCCTAGCACTTAATAGGTGTGATAGCGGACACACCAGTTTAAATTTCGGAAGGTGCAGGGATTTAGCTGGATTATCCGAAAGTTTTTCGACTGAAGGCAGAACTTAATCCGGCAGAAGACCTTCGGCACAAGCCTGAATTTAACCGGATTTTTTAAAAAGTAAATGACAATTTTAAAGCGGTTTTAATACAATACTTTAATTAATTGAAAATGCCAAATTAATAACTTGGTATTCATCCAAATTAAATCATAAATTTAGTCATTAGTCAACAGTCCTAAGTTATGTTGCTCAAGACTGTTGGCTAATGAAGGGTGAGCAGTAGCTCTAGGGCAAAAAACTACTCAAGTTCGATCGATCCTGAAAGCCAATTTTATGACACAGAAGGCTCAATGCGAGCATAAAACAAACCCCGAATTTTCACATCCAGAGCGGGTCTAGCTCCCAAATCAGTATCAGAAGGCTGCGTACTCTCAAAAATCCCGCCAACTTCGCCAGTGGCGCTGTTGACTTTAGCAACTTGGAGAGAAATTTTGCCGGCCTTAGTGCGAGTGTCAGCAACCTTAACATTAGCCCGCACGCGTTTGGAATTGTCACTAGCCGGAAGCGCTACAGCATTGTCGTAGCCAGTCGATACCCCGCGAGCTTTAGGGTCTAAAAAGCCTGCGCTGCGGTAAGAAGGAACGTTAAACTCCCCTCTCAAATCGGTGGAAGTATTGATAGCAACCACTCCCGGTTCGGAACTGGCTACTAGCTGTTTAATGGTAAACAAGAAAGGTACTTGCTCTCCGCCCGGTAACTGAATCGTAATAGCTTGAAAATCCAAGCCGTCTTCTTCTGTGAAAGTCAGAGTGCCGTCAGTACCGACCTTGAGCGTACCTTGAACTTGGTCAATGCTCGACGTGAACCGTGTCAGCAATTTACCAGGCACAAATTCCGCTTCTTGGCGTTTGTTTGCTGGTTCTTCCTTCACAAAATAAGTTGTGGGCTGCAAACACAAACCAGTCAGTTTATAGGTGGCGCCCGCTTCGATGGGGATCGATCCCCGAGAAGTTTCTGCCAAGCTAGGGCAGTTATTAGCCAAGCCAGTACCTCTAATCTGGTCGTAGGTGAGCAACTCGGTAGTCGCCACCGTCGTGTCAGGAGCAGAAGAACAAGCAACCAGCGCACTCATGCAAAATGCTAAAAGTGCAACAATTAAAGCACGATATTTCATTGCAAACCTCAATATCCAACATCGGATTATATTAAGAAAAAGCCCTACTTCGAGCAAAATATAATTGCCCGCCGGCAGGCTAGGCCAGCGCTTCGGGCAGCATTTAGATCCTGATCCCTCGCTTCACCGACACCGGCATTGACTCAAACAATCAAGCTAGTGCGGCGTGAAAATAAGCAAGAACTTATGATTTCTCAATCATGTTCCGATCGCAGCCCAATACACATGGTACGACGGGTGGTGCTCTTTTCCTGACTTGGACTGCAAATTAATATTGCTTAAGTCAACCTACTTAAGTTACTTTGCTTATGACCCCGAATGGCGATCGCGACTAGCTCGATTAGTCGGTTGACCAAAAGGCTGGGGACAAAGGCCTTGTAGATTTCAAAGGAAGCAGCGGTATGGACAACGGCAAAGATTTAGAGTCAGAAAATTTGCAGTCTCAAATGCAATCAGTGACAGAGGCGATTCGGACTTTAGCCGAAAATTGTCAGGGAGACAGCCTGCTGCTTTTGGCCCTGCTGCGGACACTGGAAGCTTCGCACCGGGAAATTCGCGACGGTTTGTTTCAAGCGTCTTTTCCCGACAACCGCCAAGCACTTTACAAACTGCTCAGGAATATTGAAGCCAATGGCGGTTGGCCTTACATCCACCGCATGAAACTTCGATCGCTCTTGGGGTACACCCAACAATTATCTCCCCTAGAAGATTCTCCAGCCGAGTCGCCAGAAGACTCGGCCGAAACTCCCCAGGACGTTAAATAGTTTTGAGTGATGAGTTTAGTGAGTTTTACATTAACTCATCACTCATCACGGAGCTGCGCGATCGCACCTAGGAGAAAGCTGTAGGAAAAGCTGTAGGAAAAGGTATCGCCGTCGGGAATATCGGCGTCTGACCCGGCATTGGCAATAGTCCGGGAGTCGGGGGGATCGAACTAATTGATAGCAGAGGCGAATCCGGCACGCTAACTGTCGGCGGAGTTGGAATCCTCGAAGCAGTCGGAGTCGGAGTCGGTGCTGCTGTCGGCGTCGGAGTCGGAGTCGGTGCTGCTGTCGGAGTCGGTGCTGCTGTCGGAGTCGGCGTCGGAGTCGGTGCTGCTGTCGGAGTCGGCGTCGGAGTCGGCGTCGGAGTCGGAGTCGGCGTCGGAGTTGGAGTCGGCGTCGGAGTTGGAGTCGGAGTCGGCGTTGGAGTTGGAGTCGGAGTCGGAGTCGGAGTCGGAGTTGGAGTTGGAGTTGGAGTCGGCGTCTCAGTCGGAGTTGGAGTTAGAGTTGGATCTGTAGTTGTGCTGGTAACTGTAGTTGTAGTTGTAGTTGTAATCGTGGTTGGCCTGGGAGTAGCCGTCCCAGTCACAGCGATAAAATCATTCGCCTCGATCAGCGCCGCCGGAGTGTCGATCAAAATTGCTAAAAGCTTGCCATCTTGCGTCGTAATTACTGTATCCCTGACATTTGCACCGTTACCTTGGCGAACTTGCAGTTGAGCGAAAGATAAATTGCTCGGCAGTCCAAAGAAATCCTCTGTGTCATTGTAATCAGTAATTAAAGCCAAACTGCCAGGCCCGGCTCCCAATCCAAAGACATCGCTGCCGCTGCCGCCTATCAGAGTATCCGAACCCTCACCTCCGATCAGAGAATCATTACCCTCTGCCCCAAATAAATTGTCATTGCCGAAACTGCCCAAAATTGTATCGTCGCCGATACCTCCGGCCAAGGAGTCATCGCCAAAACCGCCGTCTATACCATCATTACCTTTGCCGCCAAACAGGAAGTCATTACCTTCATCTCCCAGTACCGAGTCGTCGCCTTCATCGCCGCGAAGGGTATCGGAACCGCTGCCGCCAAAAGCTGTATCGTCAGCCTTCCCACCGAATATCTGGTCATTACCAGCATCTCCGAAGAGCGAATCGTTGTCGGCATTGCCGTACAAAGTGTCGTCGCCGTCGCTGGCACTCAAGTAATCGTTGCCCTCACCGCCCAACAGTTGATCCCTGCCACTACCGCCGTTGAGAGAATCGTTCCCAAAATTCCCGTAGAGAAAGTCATCATCAGCATTCCCGAACACGGAATCGTCGCCGTCATTCCCTGTGAGGGTGTCGTTGCCAGTACCGCCGGCAATCACATCAAAGCCTCCGTTGCCAAAAACTAAGTCGTCCCCAGCGTCTCCCACCACGCTGTCTATCCCGTCGTTGCCTTCGAGGATGTCGTTGCCCAAACCGCCGCGAATCGAGTCGTCGCCGTTCCCGCCGGAAGCAGAATCGCGGCCTTGGTTGCCAATGAGTTCGTCATTTCCTTCACCGCCAAGCAACGAATCTGCTCCGTCAGCTCCAAGAAGCTGGTCGTTGCCGCCGTCGCCCTCTAGGGTGTCATCTCCTCCCGCACCCAGGGACGTGTCATCGCCATCTAAGCCGCGAATTCGATCGCCCAGCGGAGTTCCTAGAATAAAGTCGTTGCTGTCTGTGCCGATCAGGTTTGCCATACGGGATACACCGGTCCTCAATAAAATAAATTGTTTGAAATTATGTTAATCGCCTTCGTGACAAGGGATTGCTGCTTGCCTAGGTTAGCATAATTGAGATTTTGGCAATCTGGCGAAGGGGCGCTGGAAGTTTTGCTCGTGTCTGCAGTTGCGATCGGGGCTGGTATAATGCTCGATCGGCAATCTAATTT
>NZ_JAUBQR010000012.1:0-52075 GCF_036701385.1 Microcoleus sp. Pol12B4
CGCCATCTTTAATACCACAACCAACGCCATCACCTGCGCCATCTTTAATACCACAACCAACGCCATCACCTGCGCCATCTTTAATACCACAACCAACGCCATCACCTGCGCCATCTTTAATACCACAACCAACGCCATCACCTGCGCCATCTTTAATACCACAACCAACGCCATCACCTGCGCCATCTTTAATACCACAACCAACGCCATCACCTGCGCCAATTCCACAAGCAATACCGTCTCCGATATTGCTTGTGCCCTCCATTGCGCCTGAAGTGCTAGCCCCGATGCCATTACCTGCTCCGACACCAACTTTATCTCCGTCTCTTGATGCCACCTTCCCTTTACCGGATATTTCAATTACCAATGCGATCGCCCAATCTGGCAACCTGAATAGCATTAATAGAATTGAATCTCTTTTTAACTACAGATCCGATTGGGTAAGCGAAGTTGTCCAAACGGCATCGCCTATAAGTAGAATTAGCCCCAGCGATATCACACGCCTAATCGATAGAGGTGATATCCCACAAGCCAGTTTCTTTATTGATATCTTCTACAGTGAACAAGTTGGATCATACATTAACCAGCAAATCAGGCGGGATTTGCAATCTTTTACGGCCATACAGCAAAGAATTAGAGCGATCGCTAGCCAAACTGGTAAAAAACCAGCCATTATCTACACTTTAGCTCGCCCTGAACAATTAGACCTGATCATCGTTCCCCCTACAGGCATCCCAATTCACAAAAGCATCCCCGCCGCCCGGCGCGAAACTCTGATGCAAGTCGCCACCAATTTCAGATCGGAACTCCTTAATCCCAGAAACATCAATACTGAGAGATATTTGCCAGCATCCCAACAACTTTACCAGTGGATAATTGCTCCCTTGGAAGCTGATTTGAAAGCTGAGGGCATCGACACCCTAGTTTTTAGTATGGATGCGGGGTTGCGATCGCTCCCCTTAGCGGCCCTCAATGACGGTTCTCAATTTCTAGTAGAAAAATACAGCATCGGACTCATTCCCAGTGTCAACTTAACCGATACTAGCTATGAAAGTGTTAAAAATGCTGAAGTTTTAGCAATGGGAGCCTCACAATTTACGAATAACGAACCCTTGCTAGCAGTGCCTGCAGAACTTAATGCTATTGCCTCCGAATGGAAAGGCGAATCTTTCCTCAACCAAACCTTTACTCTCAATAATCTGAGGTCGCAACGCACCGCCCAAGCCTTTCGGATTATTCACCTCGCTACTCACGGATACTTTAAGTCAGGATCACCGAGCAATTCTTACATTCAGTTATCAGATAGCAGGCTAACACTCGATCGCGTGCGCGAACTAGGGTGGAATCAGCCACCTAAAGTTGAGCTATTGGTGTTGAGCGCTTGTAAAACTGCTGTGGGTGATGACGACACCGAATTAGGTTTTGCGGGGTTAGCTGTGCAAGCGGGGGTGAAGTCCGTTTTGGCGAGTCTTTGGTCTGTCAGCGATGAAGGTACTTTAGGGTTAATGGCTGAATTTTACCATCACTTGAAAGTTGCGCCGATTAAAGCTGAAGCTTTGCGACAGGCTCAAATTGCTATGATCAAAGGTCAAGTTCGCATTGAAAATGGTCGTTTAATTTTGTCAAACTCAAATAAGGATTTAGAATTGCCGCCAGAATTAGCTAAACTGGGTAATGAAAATCTCTCCCATCCTTATTATTGGTCGGGATTTACCATGATTGGGAGTCCTTGGTAATGTCATTTTGAGGGAAGCGAAGCAATCCCCACACCTGGCGATTGCTTCCTTCTTCGCAATGACATAAAATTGCTTTCTGCCTCCTAATGACATAGTAGTAAGTGCGTAAAAACTAACAAAGTCATTGCAAGAGAAGCGAAGCAATCGCAATGACTTTAGGCGTGACTCGTAATCAGATTCTAGTAACTGCATAAGTGCTATTTGACTGATACATATAAACTTTGAAAAGTAAAGATGTTGCATAATGATACAGCAAAAATTGGTTTCAAATCTAGTTTTTATTGACCCAAATATTGAAAATTACCAGAGTTTAATTAGCGGTCTTTCTCCAAATGTTGAAGTAATTATCCTAAATGAAACGCGGGATGGCATTGAGCAAATTACCGAAAGGCTATCAATTGAACAAAATATAGAAGCAATACATATTATCTCTCACGGTAGTCCAGGTGCGGTACAACTCTGTGCAAATACACTCAATAGCAGCAATATAGAAAGTTTCGCCCCTCAACTCAAACAGTGGCGCAAAGCATTAACAAATGGTGCTGATATTCTCCTTTATGGGTGTAATGTTGCCGCCGATGTATCGGTGAAAATTGACAGCCCCGACATCTCCCATATTCCCCACATCCGCCAGGGGTTAAAACCCCTGCCTCATAGCTTAAGTTGGTTGAAACCGACTGAAGACAATCAAGACAATTCATTTATTCAGTCCTCGATCGAGGACTTTCGCGATCGGACGTGGGTCTTAACCTCCGGGGAGACTGGTGTTAAACCGACTGGTGTTAAGCCCACAAAACCTAACCAATTCCTCCAACGCCTGAGTGAATTAACTGGTGCTGACATCGCCGCCTCTGCCAACCTTACTGGCAATGCCGCACTGGGTGGAAACTGGGAACTAGAAGTACAAATCGGTAAAATTGACGCGCCTCTAGCCTTCACTGAAGCTGCAAGACTTGATTACGCATCACTCTTGGCGGCGGGTGACTTAGATCCCACATTCGGGACTGGTGGTAAAGTCACGACTGATTTTAACGTAAACGAGGACGTTGGCTATGCCCTATTCATCCAGCCTGACGGCAAATTTGTTTTGGCAGGGCGTACTAACAATGGCAGCAATTATGACTTGGCCCTAGCCCGCTACAATACCAACGGCACACTTGATACCAACTTCAACGGCACTGGCAAAGTCACTACAGATTTTAATAGCAACTCAATAAACGACGAAGGCAAGGCCGTCTTTATCCAGAGTGATGGCAAAATTGTCGTGGCAGGGTCTGCCTATAATGGCAGCAACTTTGACTTTGCTGTAGTCCGCTACAACGCTGACGGCACACTCGATAACACCTTTGATAATGATGGCAAAGTCACTACTGATTTTAACGGAGGTCGTGACGAAGGTCAGGCCGTCTTCATCCAGAGTGACGGCAAAATTGTTGTGGCGGGGAATGCCATTAATGGCACTTATTATGACTTTGCCCTAGTCCGCTACAATGCTGACGGCACACTCGATAACACCTTTGATAATGATGGCAAAATCACTACTGATTTTAACGGCCAAAACGACTATGGGAATGCCGTATTCATCCAGCCTGACAACAAAATTGTCGTAGCAGGGTATGTCTTTAATGGCGTCGCCTATAGTGATTTTGCCCTAGCTCGCTACAACGCTGACGGCACACTCGATAACACCTTTGATAATGATGGCAAAGTCACTACTGATTTTAACGGCAATATCAACGATGGCAATGCCCTCTCGATCCAGAGTGACGGTAAAATTGTTGTGGCGGGGTCGTCTCCCATAGCCCGCTACAACGCTGACGGCACACTCGATATCAGCTTCGGTACTGGCGGCACTGCCACCTTCATCCAAAGCGATGGCAAAATAATCGTGGCCGGCGCCAATTTAGACTTTACCGTAACCCGCTACAATTCTAACGGCAGTTTCGATACGAGCTTCAACGGCACTGGCACAGTTACTACAGATTTTAATGGCTTCAGTGGCATAGGCTATGCCACCTCCATTCAGAGTGACGGCAAAATCGTTGTGGCGGGGGCTGCTTATAATGGCAGTGATTATGACTTTGCCCTAGCCCGCTACGGCGCTCCCGATATTGCCATCACTTCACCTACAATTGCCACCGCTAACATTGCCTCCGGTACTCTCAAGCAGCCGCTATATCAATTAAATTTAGCCGTAACGGGTGTTAATACCCAATTCACCGGTTTAACTGCTACCACTGGTGGTACTTATCAAACTTCTGACATTGCTACCAATGGCTTCAAACTCTGGTATTCCAGTGATAATCTCTTGGATGCCAGCGATACTGTTTTGAAAACTCTGCCACCTGTCGCTACTGGTAGCAACTTAGCTTTTACAGGACTTTCTCAACCTATCAATGCTGGCACAACAGGCTATTTATTCCTAACAGCCGACATAGCAACTGGTGCGACTGATGGAAATACAATTAACATTCTTCCACCCACTTTAGCCAACATTACTTTTACAGAGGGAAACAAAAGTGGAACGCCGACAGCTAGCGGGTTACAGACTATTGTTACTCCTCCTACGGTAACATCCATCGTTCGCGCTAACCCCAATCCCACTAATTTATCTAGCCTGAATTACACCGTAACTTTTAATAAGACTGTAACGGGAGTTGACAGCGGAGATTTTGCTCTTGTAGCTACAGGCATCACTGGTGCAAGCATAGCTGGAGTCACAGGTAGCGGCAATACTTATACTGTCAGCGTCAATGCGGGTACTGGCAGCGGTACTTTAGGGTTAAATTTAGTAGATGATGACAGCATTAATACCTCTGGCATACCGCTGGGCGGTACTGGTACTGCCAATGGCAATTTGACAGGAGAAGTTTACAGCATCGATCAAACATTGCCAACTGCTAGTGTCACTCCTATTGCTGATATTACGACAGCAGGCGGTACAACGCAGACTTTTACTGTTACTTTCAGCGACAATACTGCCATAGATGTTAGCAGTTTGGATAGTTCGGACTTTCTAGTAAATTGGTCAGGTGGTACAATTCCGGCTGCATTTGTCAGCGTCGATACTAACAGTAACGGTACCACTCGCACGGCAACTTATTCGCTGACTCCGCCTGGGGGAAGTTGGGATGATACAGATAATGGCAGTTACGCTGTTAATTTGCAAGCATCGCAAGTAAAAGATACTTTTGGCAATCAAGTTGTAGCTAGCAACTTAGGCAGTTTTACTGTTGACATTGCCACGCCCACGCCCACACCGACTCCAATACCGACTCCGACTCCAATACCAACTCCCACGCCCACACCGACTCCAATACCGACTCCGACTCCAATACCAACTCCAATACCGACTCCGACTCCAATACCGACTCCAATACCGACTCCGACTCCGACTCCAATACCGACTCCGACTCCAATACCGACTCCGACTCCGACTCCAATACCGACTCCGACTCCGACTCCAATACCGACTCCGACTCCAATACCGACTCCGACTCCAGGTACTCCCGCTGTCATTTTCATTCAATCACTTGGCAGTACCGACGTACTCGAAAGCTTGGGCAGCGATATATACAAAGTTCGACTAAATACTCAGCCAACTGCTAATGTCACCGTCGCCATTACCCCTGGAACTCAAGTTACTGTCAGCCTACGGGCCCTTACTTTTACTCCCGCCAATTGGAATGTCGCTCAAACGGTAACGGTGAAGGCTGTTGACGATGCGGTTGTTGAGGGCGATCGTCTAAGTTCAATTAGCCATGCCACTACCAGCCTTGACACACAGTATAATAATCTCGTCGCCCCTCTCACAGTCAATATCAGCGATAACGATAACTTAGGCGATGTCACAACCTTGTTGAAAAAGTCAGTAATCGGTTTGACACAGAAGGACGATCGCATCACAGGATCGGCATTAAACGACATTATCCACGCACGCCCCGGCAATGACTATCTTCATGGCAAAGCAGGAGATGACTTGCTTTACGGACAAAAAGGGGATGACGGTATCAGCGGCGGTGATGGCAATGACATTATTTTTGGCGGCCAAGGGATTGATTTTATTCAGGGTAACGGCGGTACTGACTTGATTTACTCAGGTAAGGAAAACGATCGCATTTACAGCGGCGATGGCGACGATATAGTATTTGGCGATGGGGGCAATGATTACTTATTTGGAGAAATGGGTGCCGACACTCTTACAGGCGGATTAGGTTTTGATGTGTTTGCGATCGCGATCGGCACTGGTGGAACAGACTTAGCCACCGCCGAAGTCATTAATGATTTCACCCTCAATCAAGACAAAATTGATTTAATTAGCCCCCTGGCTTTTAGCCAGTTAAATATTTTTCAAGGAACAGGCGCTTTTGTTAGCGATACTATAATTCAGTATCAGGTAACAGGGGAATATTTAGCTATATTGAAAGGAGTTACTGCCAGCAGTATAGTTGAGGGAGTAACTTTGTAGACTTCGTAGGTTGTTGCGCTTTAGCGCTTTAGCGCAACCACATACCTACCCGATTTCGATCGCCTAGTTTGTAGGGTGTCTCAGCAGTCGATCTTACTTTTACTTTTATTTTCAGGTATAGCAACCGCTTAATTTAAATTATGTAGCCTGTCTTTGATTTTGGTGCGAGTCACCAATGCAGACTCACAGCGTTCCCAGTAAATTTTAGCAACGCGATCGCCCGGATTCTGACGCCAACACTCGGAAAACAGCCGCGCCGCTTCAAATAACTTCCCTTCCGAGTAAAGTGCCCTAGCTTCTGCAAACAATTCCAGCGTAGCTAACTTGGTCTGTTTAATTTCTGGCGGATCTGCATCAAACACCTCATAAATCGTCACAGCTTCGGATTTTCCCTTGACTTTTACCGTATCTAGAGTGCGGATTGTGTACTGAGATGGATTGTTCAGGCGCGCATAAGTTGGCTGAGTAATTAACAGCGAAACCCCGTAATTTTTTGTCAAACTTTCTACGCGAGAAGCTAAATTCACCGCATCGCTAATGACTGTCCCGTCCATGCGATTGGGTCCTCCCACAGTTCCCAGCATCAAAGAACCCGTATTAATCCCAATCCCAATCTGAATCGGCGCACAGCCAGCGTTAGCGCAGTATTCATTGTATTCAGCGAGACGGTGCAGCATAGCAATTCCCGCTTTCACCGCATTATCCGCCTCGCCGCTAAAGAGTGCCATAATCGCATCGCCAATATATTTGTCAATAAACCCCTTATTTTCATTGATAACGGGTTCCATGCGAGAAAGATAGGAATTTATAAATTTGAAATTATCCTCCGGCGTCATAGTTTCCGAAAGCGTGGTGAAGTCGCGAATATCGGAAAATAGTACCGACATTTCTAACTGCACTTGGTCGCCCAATTCCACATCAATGATGCTTGATTTCTCTAGAAACTGGAGAAATTGATGGGGGATGAAGCGCTCGTAAGCTTTGTTGAGTTGAGCCAGCCTGCTTTCATTTTCGCGTACTTCTGTATAAAGCTTAGAATTTTGAATCGAGATCGCCGCTTGTCCAGATAAAACTTTTAATATTTCCACTCTTTCTGGGGTAAAAGCTCCCGCTGTCAAGTTATTTTCTAGGTAAACAATACTGACGATTTGAGATTGATTAATCAGCGGCACACATAAAATTGATTTGGGCTGATGCTTTCGGATGTGGCGGTCGTTGGTAAATTGTCCCGATCGAGCAGCATCATCTAGTACCACGCTTTCTTGAGTGCGGCTCACATAATTGACAATTGCGGAGGAAAGTTCTTGACAGGTTTCAACGGGAATTGACTGTAACACGGTGACGAGTTCGTCATCGATTGTTCCTTCAGCTTCAATGAACAGTTGTCCCTGGCTTAATAAAATCAGATAGCCTCGTTGCGCCCCTGCATTTTCTATCAAAATTTTCATCAAGCTAGACAGTAGCTTATCTAGCATAATTTCTCCAGAAATCGCATGAGAAGCCTTCATAACTGCACTGATATCTAAGTGATTCCCCGAACCAGTCGTTGTCATTGCTACGGTAGTTTGAGTGTTTTTCCTTCCCGGTTGAGTTACCGCGAATAATTGGGGATATCGCGTTTCTAAATCCGTTACTTTAGCCGTAGCTCCCCATTCAACATAACAATAATACGCCTCAAATATGTAGGATTGAGCAACTTTTGTTTTGCCCCATTCCGAGTAGAATTTGGCTGCTAGTTCGTTAGTTAGAGCTTCGTCATTAACATATTTGTTTTCTTTTGCTCCAGAAATTGCGCGATCGTACATTTCAATCGCCTCGGCTTTATTGCCCAACACCCGTTGCCGTTCTGCTTCCACTAAATACCATTTATGCAGATAATTCATGGGAGCATTTTGCGCCCACTGTTGCAGCGTGCTTTGATGGGTTTCCACTAAGGAAATAATTTCAGTTTGCTCAATTGCTGGCTGTGCGGGAAAAAGTGCCAGGTGCGTCAGGGCGGCATAAAAATGAAAAATTGGAACAAAAGCCGATCCAGATACTCCCATCAAATACTGTTTGACTTGGGAAATGTGGTCGAGGGCAGCCTTATAATTGCCATAGCAGTAAGCAAGCAGCAGTTTGAAGATGCAGGCACAGGCGATCGCCGTGAATTCATTATCCTCATAGTGCTTGGGAATCATCAGCGTTTCATCGTAGGCAGAGCCTATTAACAAATCCGGCCGAATACGGGTTTCCCTTAAGTTTTGCACCGTCTGCTGAATCATATCCAAATAAACCCGAGCAGAATATTGTTTCAACTGCGCCATGACAGCCCTGTAACTTGCTATTTCTGGTTCCCAAGTGTCTAGTTCTACCCCAGCGAATAAATAAGTATAAAAGCAAATATATATGTTGTAGCCAGCGTTTACAAAGTCCCCTGTTTCCATGCCCAACCTATAGCCCTCTTTCAGCGTCGGTATCGTTGCCAAAAGAGATTCTTGGCGATGCTGAATCCAGCCACCAAACAAAAGTAGAACTGTGGACTTGAATTCGGGCACATTCAACCGATCGAGCAATGAAAGTGCCAATTGCCCAAAGCCATAGCCCGTTTCCACCTCTTGTAAAAAGGCACAGAAAACCATCCCGTGCATCGCATAACCCACTGTCGAGGCGGGTGCATTCCCAAAGGAGAGCGATAAACTCACCATCGTTGAGCTAAGCAGGGGCAGCAAACCGGGCATTCCCTGGAAAATGGGTGGAAACAACATACCAGACAGTTGCATAGCTGCCTGAGTCTGTGGATTTGTCATCACAGATAGGTCAACCAATTCCTCAATCTTTCTGCCGCTTAGTTGGGCCGCAAGGGCTTGTAGCGCTTTGCCAATCTTTGCTTGATCGGGTTCGGCAGGAAGTTCAATCCCCAATTGTAAGAGTGCGTCTCTTGCTACTGCGATCGTTTCTAACACCTTGCTCTGAGCTGTCTGAGCGGCAATTTTAATTTCGTAAATTTTAACTCGATCTAAAAATGTTTGGGCTTCTTGCAAAACCAGTGCTGCCATCTGTTCCATACCGTCAAAGTCACCATTCAAATAGGCAATTTCAGCAGAAGCAACATAAAGATTTAGCGCCAATTCATATTGAGTTTGCCAGCATTGAGGTGTCAGTAGCTCAATTCCCGTTTGTAGATAGATATTTGCTGCAGCGTAGGCGGTAGAATTTCTGGCCTTACGTCCAGCTTCTAAGTTGAGTTGGGCTAAGGCTGAGCGTTCACTTAATTGATTGA
Organism: Microcoleus sp. Pol12B4; assembly: GCF_036701385.1. Lineage (NCBI taxonomy): Bacteria > Bacillati > Cyanobacteriota > Cyanophyceae > Oscillatoriales > Microcoleaceae > Microcoleus > Microcoleus sp. Pol12B4. The sequence goes on from NZ_JAUBQR010000012.1 coordinate 9,467, forward strand.
TTAACTCAATTCCTTGATTTAAATGCCCCACAATATCAAATATTTTTTCTTCTGTTTCTATCTCGGAAGAACTTTGTAGCAGTAGCTGTCCAATTTTCAGATGAGTGGCTTGTTTTTGGTCGTCGGGAATCAATGAATAAGCCGCTTGCTGGACCCGATCGTGCAGGAACTTATAAGTGGGATTAGCAACAGACTGATTCGGGGATTGACCATCTGCTTGAATGAAGTTATAGCCTTCTGAAATCACTAAAATTAGTCCTTCTTGCAAGGCTTTCCACAGCGCTGATTCCGTTTGTTCTGGTAATTCTTCGCTGACTATTGCCACTGTCTCTAAATCAAATTGCGCCCCAATGCAAGCCGCCAACTTGAGAACATCCTGAGTTTTGGCAGGCAACTTCTGCAATTGCCCCGCCATAAACTCCACCACATCCGAGGCGTCGGCAAATGTAACTTGATTAATATCGCACTGCCACCCCCCTTTACTGCCCCCCTTACTAAGAGGGGATTGAGGGGGGTTAAAAATAATTTGACCATCTTCATGCAACGCCTTGAGGAATTGAGTAGAGAAAAAGGGATTACCTTGGGTTTTTTGATAAACCAATTCTGTCAGGGGCCCGGCTAAAGATAAATCGCAAATCAGCGTATCTGCTACCAACTGATTGAGATCTGCTAAACTCAACGGTTGCAAGGTAATAGTATTCACGACTGCCCCAGACTTCACAATCTCATCCACAGTCAACATAAACGGATGAGCCGGTGATACCTCATTATCCCGATAAGCACCCAATACTAACAGATGCCCCGTATCCTCCATCAACAGTTGTAGCAATTTCAGCGATGCCGAATCTGCCCACTGCAAATCGTCCAAAAACATCACTAAGGGATGTTCTGCTTGGGTAAATACTTGCACAAATTTCTGCATCAGCAGATTGAAGCGATTTTGGGCGGCACTCCCCGACAATTCTAGTGCAGGACTTTGAGGACCAATGATGTGTTCTAATTCAGGAATTACGTCAATCAAAACTTGCCCACTCTCGCCTACTGCGGTGAGAATCAGGGTTTTCCATCTGTGTAACTGAGCGTCACTTTCTGATAATAATTGTCCCATCAATTCCCGAAATGCTTGCACAAATGCACTGAAAGGAATATTGCGTTGAAATTGGTCGTATTTGCCTTTGATGAAATAGCCACGCTGTCGGGCGATCGGCTTATGGACTTCGTTCACTACTGCGGTTTTACCAATTCCAGATAAGCCAGCGACTAGCATCATTTCGGCACTAGCATTACGAACTCTTTCAAAGGCTGCTAATAGATTATAAACTTCAGTTTCTCTGCCGTATAACTTTTCGGGAATCAGGAAATGGTCTGTAAGATCCAGCGTTCCCAAGTCAAATTCTTCTATGCTATCTGTTTCTTGTAATTGAACCAGACACATTTCTAAGTCCTGCTTAATACCCAATGCAGTTTGATAGCGATTTTCGGCATTCTTCGCCATCAATTTACTGACAATTTGCGAGACAACTAGGGGAATTTCTGGCTCGATTTCGTGCGGGGGAACTGGTTGTCTGGCAATGTGGCAGTGAACTAGCTCTAAAGCGTCTTCTGTCTCAAAAGGCAGTTTTCCTGTCAGTAATTCGTAGAAGGTGACGCCAAGGGAGTAAAAGTCAGTGCGGTAGTCGATAGAGCGATTCATCCTACCAGTTTGTTCCGGAGAGATGTAAGCGAGAGTTCCTTCTAAAACGTTGGGATTTTTCAGGGTTGGCATTTCTCGCGTTAGCTGAGTGGAAATGCCAAAGTCGATAATTTTGAGCTGTCCCGTTTCCGGGTTATAAACAATATTTGAGGGGTTAATATCTTTGTGGATGATATTGGCGCTGTGAATTTGTCCTAAAGTTTCAGTGGCAGCGATCGCCAGGAGCAGAAATTCCTTTAGACTAAACTTTCGCTGCTGCATCCATATTTTCAAGGATTCCCCGCCAAAGTCCTCCACAAAAATCACGAGGCTGTTTTGGTATTTTTGCAAGTCATAAACTTGCACGACTCCCGCCTCTTTCAGCTCTCGGGTGATTCGGTATTCGGTGCGGTAGCGCAGCAATTCTTGAGGTGTGGGGTAGCTTTCTTTGAGCAGTTTGAGGATGAGCGGTTGGTGATCCGCTTCCCGAAGAGCCCGGTAAACCAGAGAGTTGGCACTTTCGTAAAGCAGCTTCTGGACGGCAATGCCTGGAATGGACAGCATATTTATTTTTTGGGTAAAAATTAATGCGAAGTCAAAACACACCGGGTTCGTTGTGTCGAGAATAGCGCTTTAGAAAGGAACAAATTATGTTTTTATAACACAATCTTAGTTTTTCGGCAGCGAAGTGGCTTTCAGGTGGTCTGGCAGAGTAAAGGTAAGGAGTTAGAATGCGACGTATTTAAGCCTTGTTAATTCTCAACTCCATGAATTCTCGCCGTTTCGGTTCTCCAAACATCATTAAAAATTTTCTCACCCCCAGCGCTAAGCAAAACTTTAAATGTATATATTGTCACAGGCAGTTTGTTTAAAACCCCGCACATCAAAGGATTTCAGAAGAAACAAAAAAATTGAGAGATCGGCTTTTATTAGAAAAAATATCTTGAGTCGCGATTGTCAAAGTCACGAGGGTGTCCCCCCGCTGGTTCTAATACTATGTGTTTTTCAACAATTAGCATCAGTCCCCCGGAAAGTTCAAGTAAAGTCAAAAAATTAAGGCAAGCTAACGATCCAACACGATCAAATGTAGTCGTTTGTAAGCAATAAGGGGAACAAGCAGTGGAAAGAGCTGCCAATAGATGCCTTAACCAAAGAAATTCTAGCGGTTTATAGCAATCCTACATGAGTTGTAAATTTTTTACCCCAGCCCACCCAACCATCCCCTTACTAAGGGAATGGAGTAAGAAATTCACAAATGATTTAGGATGGCTATATGTAGGAAGTCTAGTTGAAATGGGTGCTAAAGGTTTGTCAGATTCAGTCCCAGTAGTTGAGAGACGATGTGCTGTCTATTATACAGATTTTTTGGTCGCATATAAAAAAGTTTTGCCTCGCCAGCGACACAAATCTGTCGGGAAAGATACGGGCAAAACTTCTGATCTTTAAAGATGCAAGAACTCCCTGATGTACAGGATATCTCGCTATTGTTGTAAGAAAGAGCCTTTCCTAATCTAAAAAGCTCTCAAATCATGTGGGAGCTTTGTGGTATTTTATTCATCAATACAACGCTTCTTTATCCCTAAAAGGATTGAGAATTTTTCCTTGCTATGCAGGACTACCAGACTTTGTTCTCAGGATTTTGGAGAGTCATTTATCTACCTCCGCTTACCCTTCCCCGCTACAAACTCCCGCAGTCGCAGTAAACTAGCGGTTTGCCCCAAATTCAGTGGCAGCAGCGACACCCCCTCCAACCGAGACTGCACCCAACCATCGCCCCAATACCACTCGTGAAATCCGTCAATTCCCTGACTCAATAACAGCCGCAGACAATGGTGCTCAACAATATCAACGTGATGCTGAACTGCCACGGGGCCTAGCCAACTTGTAAAGGTCAAACCTTGAGTAAATTCTTCCGGCAAACCGCTAGACAACTGCTGTGGCCACAGCCACTGCTGCAATTGACTTGGACGCAACAAGCTGTCTCTAATCGCTGTTTCGGAAGCTTCAAGCTCAATCCGCAGGTTGCTTTGTTGAAAATTACCGAGCATAGCAATTTGAAATTTTATATAGGAACTTTACGTAACTTAAATGTAACTTATTGCACCGCGTTCGATCGACAATCGCGATCGCACCCTTTAAAAATTCCCCTACATTTAGTAAAAAAAATTTACCTCTTTGGAGAGCGGTTGGGGAGTAAAACTAGAAACAACTGCCACAATCCCCGCTGCCACAATCGAGTCCTGAACAATCCGCGCCACTACAATCGATCCCCGAAAAACATTCCCAGATTCCACAATCTAGCCCTTCAATACAGTAATTTTCACCCTGAGAGCTTCTGCGAGGAGCTTCCCCCTGAGATTTTGGTCGATCGGATTTTGGTTCATCGTTACCCTCGAAATTGGAGTCTTCACTGCCAGATTCACTGCTAAACCGGGCTTTCAAGATTCGATTCGCGCGCTTGCAAGCTACAAACCGGCGGCGCGATGCTTTGATCGCCCCAAACAAACCCAATTTGGCGATCGCGCCCTTGATATATTGCGAGCAAGACTCCCCCCCGTACAGCACTCGGTGGGCGCAAGAAAACCCTTTTCTCGGCGAGATGTGTTTCTGGTATCCGCTAATAGAAGCTACAGCTAAGTGTTGGAGGGCTGCATCAAAGATAGGCGTTTGCATAGGTTTCCCATACGTTAGATATTTCCTTCCTGCTAAAAACTACAACCAACAGCTCAACAATTCCCTGCGCCCGAACCATCGCCCGAAACCCGATTTTCGTATCGAACTGTTAAGCTCTGTTTCATTTCATTGAAATCTCCCCTGCTTCACGCCACCGAATCCAAAGTCCGTGATACCATCACACCTGAGTAATGCCTATAGAAAAAAACTGGAGAGAAAAGCTTTGACACTAAGGGTTGCAGTAGTAGGTTCAGGCCCTGCGGGTTCTTCCGCCGCCGAAACATTGGTAAAAGCAGGAATCGAAACATACCTATTCGAGCGTAAATTAGACAACGCGAAACCCTGCGGTGGGGCGATTCCCCTGTGCATGGTCAGCGAATTTGACTTGCCACAAAGTATTATTGACCGCCAAGTCAGAAAAATGAAAATGATCTCCCCCTCCAACGTCGAGGTGGACATCAATATTGAAAACGCACACGAATACATCGGTATGTGCCGCCGCGAAGTGCTCGATGGCTTCATGCGCGATCGCGCCGCTTCCTTGGGTGCAAAACTGATTAACGGCACCGTTCACAAATTAGAAATTCCCGGCAACAATACAGACCCCTATACTCTCCACTATGCCGACCACTCCGACGGCAGCGCAATGGGAATTCAGAAAACTCTGAAGGTGGATTTGGTAATCGGGGCTGACGGCGCTAACTCCCGCGTAGCAAAGGCGATCGACGCTGGTGATTACAATTATGCGATCGCCTTCCAAGAACGCATCCGCCTGCCGGAAGATAAAATGGCTTACTACCACGACTTAGCCGAAATGTACGTCGGCGATGACGTATCTACCGACTTCTACGCTTGGGTGTTCCCCAAATACGACCACGTAGCCGTCGGCACAGGCACGATGAAAGTCAATCAAGCCAGTATCAAAAAGCTGCAAGCAGGCATCCGCGCCCGCGCTGCCAAAAAATTGATGGGCGGTGAGATTATTAAAGTGGAAGCTCACCCTATCCCGGAACATCCGCGTCCTCGGCGGGTTGTCGGCCGAGTTGCTCTCGTAGGCGACGCTGCAGGTTACGTTACCAAGTCTTCCGGCGAAGGTATCTATTTTGCTGCCAAGTCTGGCCGGATGTGCGCCGAAACTATTGTGGAGATTTCCAATAAAGGCGCGCGCATTCCGACTGAAGAGGAAATTAAGATTTACCTAAAGCGGTGGGATAAAGCCTACGGCATTACTTACAAAGTTCTCGACATTTTGCAGCGCGTATTTTACCGTTCCGATGCTACTCGCGAAGCTTTTGTGGAAATGTGTGCCGATCGCGATGTGCAAAAGCTCACATTCGATAGCTATTTGTATAAAACCGTGGTACCGGCTAATCCCTTCATCCAGATGAAGATTACCGCCAAAACCATTGGTAGCTTGTTGCGCGGCAATGCTTTAGCGCCTTAATTCCCTCCGGACAAGCACACTTTGTATAAAAAAGCGGGCAGTTTTATGACTGCCCGCTTTTTTTTCGATCTAAGATAACGAACCCCAAATGCGCGAAGGAAGAGGAAGAAGAATTGTTAGTTCAAGTTCAACTGCACTAAGGTATCGGGGGCGAGGAAGTGAGAAATGTGATAAGCCCGTTCCTCGGTTTTCAGCAGGATTTTTTCGTAGAGGTAGCGCGTAGCTCGATCGCCCAAACTTTCTGCTTGTCCTGCTTGACGGCGCAGCAAAACTATAATAGCTTGTTCCGCTGTCAAATCGTGTTCTAGCATTTGGCGGCAGGAATATACGCCGTCGGCTTCCGGCTCAAAACAGCACAGTTCGGCTAACTTGCTAAAGCTAGCTGCCGGTATGCCGCCCAACCCATTTAACCGTTCGCCCAACTCGTGGACGCTATCTTGAGCTTCTCCGTAGCTTTCTTCAAAGAATTTGTGCAAGGAGTAAAATTCTGCCCCTTCCACCACAAAATGATGTTTTTGATATTGCAGGTATAGAGCCTGAAAACTGGCCAGCAGCGCGTTCATCCCTTCACAAATCGGTGCTGTGACTGAATGTTCCAGTAGAACTGGGTTTTCGGCTATGTGGCCAAACGGTCTCAATGCACTCTGAGTCTCAGCCATGTGTGTTCTCCTCTCAATAGGCAGTTTTGTTGCCAATAGAGTCAGTCTAGCACTGTAAATTTACCAGTCAAGCAGCGTCTGCCTCGATAGTGGAAGATTTTATAGAGTAGGAAATTTTTTTTCTAAACCTATTGAGAATTATTAGCAGTTGGGTTATGCTTTAAAAAGATCCTCGTTCTGAACGCTTCCTGAAAGTGGGGCGAACCTTCTGAAGGCAGAAGGCAGAGGGTAAAAGGCAAAATTTTTTAGGAAGGGCTGTTGATAATCCTTGAGGTTCTTCGGAAATCTAGCTTTGAACTTCTGCCCGCTATCAGTCAGGGTAAAAATTAATGCAAATTATTACTGTTGTCAAAAAATGAATCCAGCAGATCCAGAATTAGAAGTTTGTGACATTGTGCAAGTTAGTTGGCTAGATAGGTGGCAAGTTTACAAACGCTTGCAAGAACTAGAAATTCCCTGCTGGTGTGCGGTTGACCAACCTTTGCGGGCAAAAGTCAACACTGTCAAACAAGCTGCTCAGTTAAAGAGCGTGTTGAGGCAAGTCAGTGCCCCGAAGGGCGAACTCGTGCAGTGGCTGGAGTGCTGCTGGCAAAGGGGCTAAAGGAAATAGGAAGTTAGGTCAAGAGCAGCGTACAAGATGTAACGGATGTAACGGATTTAAAGGAGTTATAACAATGTATAAATCTGGCAAGCAAGTTTCCGAATTCAGTTTAGAGGGAGAAATCCTCGGCCTGATTATTGAAGATGGGTGTAAACTTAAATATTTGCGAATTAGTAGCGATCGCGGAGTAGAATATCTTGTTAAACTTTGCAAGGAATTGCGGTCATTTCTGTCACCTATTTTGACACCGGGGTTGAGAGTTCAAGTTGTAGGTGAGAAAGAACTCAATTTGAAAAACGGTAAAATAAAACTTAAAGCTCGCAGCCTCAAGCTGGCTCAGGGTAACAATGATCGATCGCACGAACTCCTTGACTCCACCAATGGGCCTGTTGCGGTATTGACATCCGACGATCGCGCGATCGGCAAAAGCGAATTCACCTCTCCCACAGCAGCTCAAACTGTAAAAGCTCCGGCAAAAACCCAAACCAAAATATTAGTATGTCAAAAATCAGACTGCCTGAAGCGGGGCGCTGGAGGAGTCTGTAAAGCTTTAGAAAATGCTTTGAATGCGCGCGGTTTAGAAGACAAAGTGACAGTACAGGGAACCGGATGTCTCAAACAGTGTAAAGCGGGCCCAAATATAGTTGTGATGCCGGACAAAACTCGCTACAGCCGCATTGCACCGGCAGAAGTTCCAGCAATTATTGACAAACATTGTGCAGTTGTTAAAGCTTAGGCGATCGCCGGGATACCGAAACAGTGCGTGAGAGATCGGGAAAAATTATTTTAATAGGACTCTGGGCGAAAAACTCACAGGCCCATCTTACGCCTTAATTTGAGTTCGGGTTGTAGTTCGATCGCGCCACTCGATTTAGAGGCTATTGTCCGAAAAAACAGAAAAAATGACAACAACTATCACTTAGGGGCTTCCTTCGGGAGAATATCTAAGGATAGACTGTATCTGAGACCCTGTGAGTATTGGGATAAAAAGCCATGTCAGAAGCTGATCTTCGAGCCCATCAGCACCAATCGCACCCTGCTGTTCCATCCGATACCGAACCATTGCAGTCAGATTTTGCTGCTACTGGGGGTTTTGAGCCGATCGCCCCCGATGCGACAGACACTCCGGCAACGGTTCCCCAACAGCCAGAAGAAGACTGGCAAACAGTAGATTTTCCCAACGCCATCAGCGTAGATGCAATTCCCACAAAACCGGAAACGAAAAATTCGCAATCTCCGACACAGCCTACTGAGGCGGGCTCGCCCCCGATTTCAGATAATCTAAAAAATATGCTTGGGAATGCCGAACAGGCCAAGGGCAAAGGATCAACCCCAGTCACCCTCATGCAAGCTCTGCACGAATGCAACCGCGACCTTTTGCAGCGGATCGCCCAGCTAGAAACAGCTCTCGAAGCGTCCCAAAAAACCTTGCAGAATCGCGAAGCTTTGCTAGAACAGCGGACTGCAGAACTCGAAAATACTCAAGAACAATTGACGCGGCTGTTTGGCAAAGTGGAAGTTTCCCATCAAACCCTTCAAAGTCAAGAAATTTTAGTCGAAACTTTAAGAAGTCAGTTGGCAACCAGCCAAGTCAGGCTAGCGACTGTTGAGCGAGAATGTGCGTCTACTGTGCAGCGCTACAACGAACAGTTACACCAGTTAGTAGCCACAGAAAATATTTGCAGGGAATTGCGAGCCCGTTTGCACCGCCAGCAGCGCCACACTCTGCAATTCAAAGCTGCTTTGGAAAGAAGCTTGGACAGGCCGCAGGTAAAGTCGCCGAGGATCGAGCCGCCTGACAATAATCTGGACACCGCCAGCGCACAATTAGAATCTTTGCTCGCGGCGGTCAAAAGCTCTCAGATGCCGGTGCCGCCAGCCTTCAACGCTTCCCCTGTCCAACCTTGGTCGGAACCAGAAGAGCTTCCAGAGGTAGCCGCTGCTGCCGAGGCGATCGAGCCTGAATCCCCAGCCCCTCTAGAACTCAACAAATTAGCCGAAGTATCCGGCATTCAATTGCAGAAGAGCGAAACCTACCAACCTGATGAGCCTGCAACTGACTCGGCCGAACCGGTTGCGGAACCTGAACTGCCGATGGCTGAGTCTGAACCGGAAACTGCTACCAAAGAGGAGGCCCAAGAATTGGCTAGGGCTTTTCAAATTTTGAACTCTGTTGAAACCTTTGGTATTCAAGAAGTGCGATCGAGTGTGGCAAAACCTACAGCAGTCGCCCAACCAGACTGGCTGAGCTTGATTGCCAGTCCGCTGCGGGCTTCTAAAAAACGTCGATCGCTAGCTGAAATTGAATTGCCGAGTTTTCGATAGCGAACTGAAGTTGCTAGTTTTGAGTCAACACTCAAAACTCAACACTCTTTTCTCCCCTTTCCCATGCCGTAGGTGAGAGCATAGCTGGTAGCCAACAGCCACAGCCAAACAGCAGGATACCGGGGTTCCAACCAAGGCTGTACCTTGCGGGCGAAGCTGGGAAGCCATCCGAATAGCAAACTGGCCAAAGCCAGCAGAGTAAAATTCAAGTAACTTCCCAGCCAGCGCCAAATATCCCCCAAGGTGACAAAATCTAAAATCCACAAAAGGAGAGAAGGGTTTTTTCCGGCTGCTTCGATCGCCAGTCGATTGAAAGTTAGCCAGTCAGTTCTGTCTTTAATAAAAGTTTCGGCTACGGCGAGTTTTTGTGCTGCCAAAATACCGAAAAAGGTATTGAGAATTGAATTAATTCTTTGGGGTGGCAAACTGCTCCCGGTAGGAACCATCATCCCTTTAGAAAATAGCCAAGTTACTGACACATTGCTCTGGTAGGCGCGAATTTGGTTTAAGTGATTTGCCGTCAACAAATTGTGCTTTAATGCTGTATCCAACAGGTCTGTTAAGCGAAAAAGATTGCGGACGAGGGAGCCGAAGCCGGTGAAAACAAGGGGAGATTGCAAGGATGCTGCGTCGCCGATCGAGATTAGGCGATCGATCGCCACGGAGCGATCGCCGCTGTTACTGCTAAAATGCCCAGGAATATAACCAAAGGTCGGTTTTTTCCACACTAATTTATCGACATCGCAGCGACGGTATTCCGGCAAAATTGCGAAAAAATCCTCGTACATTTCCAGCAAAGAACCGGGATTATCGGGATGTACTTGGTGGTAGTGAAATAGATAAACTGTTAATTCTGTGCCCGCGCCGGGAAACAACTCCCAAATGAGCTGGCGGCCACGGGAAATGTCCCCGTGAGTGTAGAGTACATCCCCGTAATCGGAATCCCATACTCCCGGCTCAAATCCTCCGTCGATGACTGCCCCCACTGTCGGACAAACGCTGTCAAAAGTCCGCCCTTCGTTCAATTGCCAAGCGATCGGAGAAGCAGAACCCATGGCATCCACCAACAGCCGTCCTAATGCAGTGCGATCGGCTTTGGTCGGCAAGTGGCGGCCTTGAACTACTACTTTTTCTGCTTCAACATCGGCTCTGATAAACTCAGTTTCGTCCCAGATTTCTCCACCAGCTTCTGTTAGCTTAACTCCCGCTAAATTCAGCAATTTCTCCCCGTCCAAAGCTACATTTAGTACCTTTGGTGTGTGCAGGACTGGCGCTTTAGCTACGGGTGGATTGTTAGCATCAAAAAACTTGTTGTAGCCATCTTTGTATTCTCGGGCAATCAAAGTTTCTATTTCTGCTGCAGTAAATAAACCCAAATCAATTAAGCTTTGAATTTCGTCCCGTGAAATATTCCACTCGCGATTCATTCGCCCGAAAGGCATTCGTTCAACTAGCAGCACCCGGTAGCCTAATCTCGCCATGACTGCGGCGTGAATCACTCCCAAGGCCCCGCCAATATAAATTAAGTCGTAAAAAGTATCGCCAGAATCAGACATCAAAATCGTGTCTTCTGCCTTCTTCCCTGTTCCCTGTTCCTTCAAAAACACTACTTGTTTTGGCTTTTGAGGATTGCTAGTGCCTTCACGCCAACGCTGTTCCCACCAGTAGACGCGCTTGAGGTCGTATTCGCCTTGAGGCATTTTTTGGAAGTATTTGACAGTGAGGGGGTAATAGGGGGCAAGAGCCTCAAAAATTGACTGTTTGGAGAGGTCTATGACAGGGGGTTCCCGGTAGCGATCGGGAAACTTGTTTCTCACAGCAAGATTCAGAGCTTCCAGGAACTTTTTTTCTCCCGCAGGCGCCTCTTCTACACGAAAGACTTTTAAATAAGTGGTGCGTTGCAGTGACCAGACAAAGGTGGAAAGTTCTGTCGATCGCCAATTTTGGTTTCCTGAATTGGTGTCAGCCAATGCGGGTTTTGGATTGGCCTTTTGAGTTCCAGACTTGAGAACCTCGGCTGTTGTGGCTGGTGAAAGCAGTCGAAAGCCGTCAGCAGTAATAATTTTTTCTCCGATTCCGGGATCGAATTCGTGCTGCAACCAAGTGCAGACGGCTGCTGTATCCGGTGTCGGGACTTCTAGATAAAGAATTTCTTGCATGATTAGGCTCTCAATTCTGAATAAATTAATAAAGATGGGGGAGTTGACAAGGGAGCAAAGTAGGCTATACTCCCGAATACTTATTGAGTTTTAAATAAGTTTACAATGTTCTCAGATTTTTAGGTTTTCGATTGCTCTTGCTCTCGGTTGGCCAGCAGTGGCTTAATATCTACTCCCTTTGGTATGCACTTCTATGAATTATCCCATTCCTACGAATCCTCAAGAAATGATTGCTTTGCGACAGCAGCCGCTGAATGAAGAATTGGTGGCGTCGGCGATCGCGGGTGTCATTCAAATAGCTCGATCGCGATCTCAGTCTTTGGATGAATTGAAGGCTGAGCTACTCGCCGACGACAATCTGCTGGATTTTGCTCAGAGGCTATGGCTGAGCGACATTGTTGCTCAAGCTTGGAACAATTTGCCTTAGACTAGACTGCTGCTAAAAGATCTACTTCATTAGAGGTGAAGTTAAAATGGTACAAACAAGATTAAAATCCTTAACTTTAGAAGAGTTTCTCCAACTACCCGAAACCAAACCTGCCAGCGAATACATTGACAATCAAATTATTCAGAAGCCAATGCCACAAGGGAAACACAGTGCGACTCAATGTGAACTAATTATTTTCATTAACGCTATATTAAAACCCAAAAAAGTTGCACGAGCATTTCCCGAACTCCGGTGTACCTTTGGCGGAAGGTCAACAGTGCCTGATATTTCAGTATTTGTCTGGAACAGAATTCCCGCCGATGATAACGGCGAAATTGCTAATGTCTTTCCCATAGCTCCTGATTGGACAATTGAGATTTTGTCGCCTGACCAAAGTCAAACTAAAGTTACTAAAAATATTCTGCACTGCTTAAATCATCAAACTCAAATGGGCTGGCTGATCGATCCCGACGAACAATGCGTTTTTGTTTATGTTCCCCAGCAACAGACAGCGGTATTTGATGAACCAGAAATGCTGCTACCGGTGCCGTCCTTCGCTAGCGAACTGCGGTTGAGTGTCGGAGAATTATTTGGGTGGCTGCTGAAATAACTTTCGGAAGAGTGTCCTATTTTTAATATTTTTTACTTTTCCCTACTGACAACAGTCAACAGTCAACAATCAACGGACTAACGCAACTCAACTTCTCGCTTGGCTTCTGCCAAAACTCGATCGCCCCGCATCAACCGATATTCGGCCCGCCAAACTCCGGGAGTCAGAGGAGAGTTTGTACTGTTTTTTTTGCCGACATAACCCAACCAAGTGCGGCTGGGGGCTTTAATTTCATTGGTCTGATCGGCGATGGTGGTGCCGTTGGGGGCTAATAATTTGTATTGTTCGCGATCGCCCTTGAGAACTCCGTAACTTTGCACCCAAAACAACAAAGCTGGACTGTTTGCAGAGAGTTGAGTCTCGGAAAATTGTCCTTCCCAGACAGCGTTGATATCGGGTGGCTTATTGGCAAAACCGGCCCGAATTAAACCTGTGGAAATATAGTCTAGAGGCTTGTCCCAAATGGGATTGCGGGCGATGTTGCAGCCTACCTTCGCGTCGGGCCCGACAAAGGGATCTACGGGTTTGCCTTGATACCGAAAAGTTACGTGTACGTGGGGGAAAGATGCCATCCCAGAGTTTCCCACCATGCCCAAAACTGTTCCTTTTTGTACCTGTGTACCGGGTTTAACGGCAACGCTGCCTTTGCGGAGGTGGCAGTATTGGGCTTCCCAACCACCGCCGTGGTCGATTACCATGCCGTTGCCGCATTCTGTGCCTGCGATGCTGGCTTTGTCTGTATCGTTCTGTAAACGCCGATCCACCACACCATCTCGTGCTCGCAAAACTTTGCCTGCAGCGGAGGCAATAACTGGAACTCCTTTTGCCATTGCTTTGGCGTCGGGAATGGCAAAATCTGTGCCGTCGTGGCCGTCGTAGGTTTGGCGCCCGCAGCCAAAATCGACGGCGGTGGGGCCGGGTTCTCGATCGAAATACAGCAATACAAAACAGTCTTTTCCTAGGGTACAGTCGATCGGCTTGCCGAATTGCGGGTTGTTGGGCTTTTGCGCGACTGCGGTCGAAACTAGACGCTGGGCGATCGTGTGGGCTTCCGCGATCGGGGCACTTACTCCGCTGTCATTAGCACAACTAGAAAGACTTGTCAACCCAAAGGTCAACAAAATTGCAGAAATGTATTTTTTTGATAGTATAGTCATTCGCCGGTTGGATGTACAAGCTGAGGTGGGTAGTGAAAAATCAATTAATGATTCAGAATAAAGTTGCTCAAGAATCTTGACGATCGGTAAGGTGTTTTCGTTTCCGATAGTTGTTGTATTATTTTCAGTTGAAACTTTTAAAAGTTTAAATTACTTAAAAAATGCGCTCTAAAATTCGATCGCTCATTACGATAATTCGGCTAGCCGGGCTTGCTGTTGCTGCTTTGGGGATGTGGGGATTTGCCACTATTGCCGAAGACGTGTTGGAAAAAGAAAGTTACGCTTTCGATAGCTCTATTTTACTAGCTCTGAGGAAATTGCACACTCCGCTGCGCGATCAAATAATGCTGGGATTTACCTTTTTGGGCGAGCCGAAGTTGCTGCTAGTGATTTGTCTGATTTTGGGTATTATTTTGCTAGGGCGCAATCACCGCTCGGAAGCTGCAACTATTGCGTTCGCCGGTGGGGGAGCGATCGGTTTAAATTTACTGTTAAAAAAACTTTTTGCCCGTGATCGACCTCAACTTTGGGAGCACATTGTTAATGTAACATTTTACAGTTTTCCTAGCGGACACGCAATGATTTCAATGGTTATTTACGGTTTGCTAGGATATTTTTTGGGTGCACGCTTTCCCAAGCAGCGCTGGTCGATTTACGGCTTGACAGTTGTATTAATTGCTGCTATTGGTTTGAGCCGGCTTTACCTAGGAGTTCACTGGCCTACCGATGTTATTGCTGGTTATACGGCTGGTTTGGTGTGGCTAATTACCTGTATTATCACTTTGGAAATATGGAAGGAATTGCGTTCTTTGACTACGGCTTCTAAAGAGGAGTTTTTGTCACAGGGCAATCCTAGAGAATAATTTTGAATTTTCTACTCAATACTGACTATTTGCTTTTGTGTAAAACACATGGCAATTCCTTTTTCGTAGTAAGCCGCCTCGTTAATGAAAATTGGATAAATGGTTGATTTACCTTCATACAATACCGACTTACCATCAAAGGTCAAAAACATCGGTTCGCCGGGATTTAGGGCTTGATAATCTCTGGATTGCAGATGAGGATGAATCATTGCCTGAATTTCTCTGTTCTCGTTTCTGGGATAGTCGATCGCCCCAATGGTGTGATAAATAGTCAGGGGATTCTTTGCAGCAGGCATTGTGCCTTGATTGTAGGCTTCTACGCAGTCTAAAATTAGGCTGACAACTTGCTCTGTTTGCTGAAATAAAGACGCATCCAAGACGCCTTGCGGCACTGCACCAACTTCCAGCGTACCGCCTAATTCGGAAAGCGATCGCAGCAAAGGACTATCATGATTCTTGGTTGTAGAAGCGAGTATCTTCAGGTAGGGATATACAGAGGTTAAATAAGCTGCTAGTTGCAGGTTAAATGGATGATGGCTGGCGAGAATAAATGTTAGCCCCATGTTGGATGTGGTGCTGTGCAAATCGATAATTAAGTTGGGCAGATGAGTGTTTTTTGAGGTAAAAATACCGTAAATTTCTTTCGCCCGCTGCGCTTCATAGCTGGAGAGATGGGGATTTTCTAAATCTTCCTGTCGAAAGCAGCGGTTGAGGTCGATATCGATGTAGCGTGTCCCGATTTGGCAAGCTTTGGGATTGGCTAGCAGGGTGATAGTTTCAAAAGTCGATCGCCCAATTAACTCTGGCGCGCGATCGAATTTCTTCACAAGGTAAATTCCTGTGAGTTCGTTTCCGTGGGTTCCTCCCACTATGGCAACACGTTTAATTTGATTCATAAACAAATAACTTCCTATCCCAAGGGCAGCAAGATCTATCGCAGTCTATTGACTTGAGATTAATAAGGTCTTACTATCCAGATTAGCTAAGGTCTTAGTATATGTCCAATATTGGATTAAGTAGTAAGGTATATATAAAAGATATAGTAGTAGCTAATTAATGGAACTTCGACATTTGCGGTATTTCATTGCAGTAGCAGAAGAGTTGAACTTCAGTCGCGCTGCGAAACGTTTGCACATGGCGCAACCTCCTCTCAGCCAGCAAATTCGGGCGCTGGAAGACGAGATTGAGGTGCAGTTGTTCGATCGTACCAAGCAACCCATTCAGTTAACGTGGGCAGGACAGGTTTTTTTAGAAGAAACTCGTTTGGTACTCGCGCAAGTGGACAATGCGGTCAAAACCGCAAAACGCGCCAGTCGGGGAGAAATCGGGCGTTTGATTGTGGGTTTTAACAGTTCTATGGCAAACTGTTTGTTGCCTGATATTTTGCGAGTTTATCGCGATCGCTTTCCCAAAGTGGAACTGACTTGGCGGGAGTTAGCAACATCGCTGCAATTGCAAGCACTGCGCGATCGGCATTTGGATGTTGGGTTTTTCCATTTAATGTCATCAATGGTTGAAGAATCAGATTTATGTTCAGTGACGATTTGGCAAGAACCTTTGATTGCGGCACTACCAGAAAATCATCGGTTAGTTAATGAAATTCAAGTTTCTTTAAAAGAACTTGCACAGGAAGCGTTTATTCTTCCCTCTCGTCAATTCGCCCCCGGTTTGTCAGAACAAATAGAACATTTGTGCCAGCAATTTGGTTTTTATCCTAATGTTATTCAAGAAGGAACAATGATGCTGACCATACTCGGCTTAGTCGCGGGCGACATGGGAATTGCTTTGCTGCCGGCCAATGCTCAAAATATTCAACGGAAGGGCGTTATTTATAAAAGTATTGCGGAATCTACGCCAACTGTTCCGATGGCAGCGGTATGGAGGGCCGACGATAATTCGCCGATTTTGCGGGAGTTTTTGGAAGTGACAAGGGCGATGGCAACATAGGTGGGATACAGCCGATAAATTACAAATTATCAAAATGTACATCTCGACCACTGAAAGCCCCTATAGTATTATAAAGTATCTGTAGAGCATTTATCTAGGTGTTGCCATGCGGAAAATTGTACTATTCATTGCATCTAGTCTGGACGGTTATATCGCTCGCTCGAATGGCGATATTGACTGGCTATTTACAGACCAAAATTACGGTTATACTAAATTCTTAGATAGCACCGATACGGTTCTCATGGGTCGGAAAACTTACGAACAAGTTCTAACTTTTGGCGAGTATCCATACCAGGAAAAAAAGAGTTATGTTTTTACGAATAATCTAGATTTTCAAGCCACTTCTGATGTCGAAGTGGTAACAGGTTTAGAGAGTTTTGTCAATGAATTGCGCTTGCTTGAAGGCAAGAATATTTGGTTGGTGGGAGGTTCTCTGCTGATTCGCGATTTCCTCAATCAAAACTTTGTCAACGAAGTGATTCTGTCGGTACACCCGATTATTTTAGGCGAGGGAATCCCTTTATTTGTTAATCCCATAAATACTACAGCTTTGCAGTTAACTGGATGTCAGACATACAGTTCTGGTATGGTTCAGCTATCTTATGATGTCGCCACTTGAGGGCGATCGCAGCAGCTTGCGCGGTCCAATTGGTATAAGATAAATATAAAAGCTGTATTAGATAGAAATGGCTGCTAGAGTTTTATTTTACGATGCTGTAAAAAAAGGTAATTGGGGAATGGAAAGAGTAGAGCATTACCGCCAGTGTATCCGCAAATTGCTAACTCAACAAGCAACGATAGAAAAGCCTAATTCAGAAGTTGAATGCCAGCTTGTTTTTGATAGGGAACATGACCACTATCAGTTACTAGATGTTGGCTGGGAGGGACTAAAGCGGATATACAAATGTTTCATTCATTTGGATATCCAGGATGGCAAAATTTGGATTCAGCGCAATATGACAGAAGTGGATATTGCACGGGAATTTGTGGAGATGGGAGTGTCTGAGGAGGATATTGTGTTGGGGTTGCATCCACCTTACAAGCGTCCGCATACTGGGTTCGGAGTAGCGTAAAGGAAAAGGCGATCGCAGATGATGAAATGTGTTTGCTACTTTTTGCTATTAATATTTTTTTTCTGGGTCGCGCTTCCTGCTGAGGCATCTGTATGCCGCCACGATCGAGGAAGCGAGATTTGCATTGTCGAGATCAAACGCAGTGCAAAAAATTATTGGGAATACAGGGTAATTCTGAGTGTTGATAGAGTTAAACAGCCTCTGGAAGTCTACAATTGCCGCGATCGCACTACAGTTAAGAAAGATGGAACTGTTTTGGCGTTTGGACAAAACAACCCTGGTGAAATAGTCTGCCGTTTTTTTAAGCAGAAATAAGTAAATGAAGCTATTGTAAGGTGCGCTTCGGAGTGAATGTGGCTAACACAAACTCAAGAATTTTTCCCGAAGCGCAGCCTACGTTAGAATTTGTGGTCTACTGCTGAAACGCAGCGTTCGCAAATTAGCGGATGTTCGATCGACTCCCCAACGTGAGTAGAGTAGTTCCAGCAGCGATCGCACTTTTCCCCGTCTGCTTTCACTACACCAATCGCCAACTCTGGAGACTGATAACTGTACGGCAATTCCTGCAGGATTGCATTCGATTCTACCAGTTCCACTTCCGAAGTGATGAACAAATAGCGCAATTCATCTACACCGTTGCCGGTCATTGTAGAATCGTGCGTTACAGCTATTTCAGCAGGAAGTTCTGGTTTGGGTTCGATCGCCACTAATTCTGCTTGCGGGATGTCGGGTGTTTCTACAAACACTTTTTCGGCTGGGGCTGTTTGTGTGATCGCCTGTGTTTCTACAAGCACAAGCGCTGTATCTAAAGCCGGTGCGAGGACGATCGCCTTTGTTTGTGCAAGTACAAGCGCTGTACTCCGGCCCACCACATCTGCTGTCAAGAAATCAATTTGTTCTGCAATTTTTTGACGGTTGGCGGCAAACAGCAAGTGACGGAAAGCAAACCAGATTGTAAATAAGATGCCGACGACTTCCAATAAGCCTCCCAAAAGCGGAATCTGATTCATCGTATCCAAAATCGCCAGCGTTACTCGGCCCGTTACTAACACAGAGGCTAACAGCCCAAGTGTTACCACAACTTTTTGGTATTCTGTAAAAAAGTTGCCCGCGTAGTCAGGCAAATTAGCTACAAACTGGGCGGCTTGATCTAAGATTGGCTGCGAATTTGAAGCCGACAGTTCAGGAGCGGAATACTGTACGATCTCAGAAACTCGATCGCCCTTTTCTCTCGTTTCCGCCTCAACATAAACTGTGTTTTCTGTCAAGACTTTGGCAACTTTTGCTGCTTGTTCTTCCTGTTTATCTTGTGCTGCTTTTGCTTTCTCCTGGGCCGCTAACTCGATGACGGAATTTTGCGATCGCACATAATCCACTAATTCTTCGCTGCTGGGATTCAAAGCTTGCAATTGCTCTCTTTTCTCAACATCGGGAACGTACACCAAAACCTTAGCTTCCAAAGAAGAACCGATCGCCTTTTCCATCCGGGCTTTTTCCAAAACTTTGTTAACTTCGCCGCGTACTTGTCGCAAATACTGCCAGCGAGTAGCCAATTCTGGATTGTGCCATGAAGCATCAATTTGCACCCAGCCGGCTTCAAAGACAGACTTGTAGGGAGTCGGATAGGGAAGGTACTGCCAAATATCCTCAGCCATGTGACACAACACAGGTGCGATCGCCCTTGCTAAATTCTCCACAGCAATTGCAATCACCGTCTGACAACTGCGGCGGCGAAGGGTATCTGTCGCGCTGATGTAAAGTCTGTCTTTGGCAATATCCAAGTAAAAGTTCGATAGATCTACCGTGCAAAAATTCTGCACAGTTTGGAAGAATCGGGAAAATTGGAAGCTTTCAAAAGCATCTTGGACTTCCGCAAAAACTTCGCCCATTCTGTGGAGCATATAGCGGTCGAGTTCCGGCAATTCCTCGTAAGCAACGGCATCTTTTGCGGGGTCGAAGTCGTGCAAATTGCCCAGCAAAAACTTAGCTGTATTGCGGATTTTGCGGTAAACATCCGACTGCTGTTTGAGAATGTTTTTGCCCAAAGGCACATCGGCAGAGTAGTCTACCGAAGATACCCACAACCGCAAAACATCGGCCCCATATTCCTTAATTACGACTGCCGGATCGACGACATTGCCTTCAGATTTGCTCATCTTGCGGCCTTTTTCATCTAGCACAAAACCGTGAGTCAAAACTGTTTTGTAAGGAGCAACGCCGTTAGTTGCTACACTGGTCAGCAAGCTGGATTGAAACCAGCCACGATGCTGGTCTGAACCTTCCAAATAGATATCAGCCGGATAGTTTAATTCCGATCGACCTTTGGCAACTGCGGCCCAGGAAGAACCGGAGTCAAACCACACATCCATCGTGTCGGTTCCCTTGCGGTAAGTGCGACCGTTATTGCGGTAAGATTCCGGCAGTAATTCGGGGATCGACAATTCCCACCAAGCATCGGAACCCTTCTCGGCAAAGATGGCTTGCACATGGGCGATCGTTTCTTCATTTAACAGCGGTTCGTTGGTTTCTTCGTCGTAGAATACGGGAATGGGAACGCCCCAAGTCCGCTGGCGAGAAATACACCAATCCGATCGATCGCTAACCATTGCAGTAATCCGATTTTCCCCTTGGGCGGGAATCCAATTCACATCGGCGATCGCTTTTAAGGCTTCATCTCGGAACCCTTCAACGGAAGCAAACCACTGTTCCGTCGCCCGAAAAATGGTCGGCTTTTTCGTGCGCCAATCGTAAGGATAAGAGTGAGCGTAACTTTCCTCTTTAATCAAACAATTTGCTTCGGCAAGGGCATCAATGACTGCGGCATTGCCGTTTCCGAGGACATTTAAACCTGCAAACTGTCCGGCTTCTGCGGTGAAATTTCCGTTTTCATCTACGGGCGTTAAAACTGGCAAACCGCAGCGTTTTCCAACGATAAAGTCTTCTTGTCCGTGCCCCGGTGCCGTGTGCACCAATCCCGTACCAGAATCAGCGGTAATGTAGTCACCGCCGGCAACAATTGGACTTTCGCGATCGAACAGTGGGTGTTTGTAGCTGCAACCTTCTAATTCTTTGCCTTTGAAGGTAGCGAGTATTTTTAATTCTGTGTTAAAAGTTGCCGACAGCCGATCGACCGCATCGACAGCTACTAACATAAATTGTTGTGCGATGTGGGAATTTGCCGGCGGTTCCACCACCGCATAAGTCAGTTCGGGATTAACTGCGATCGCCAAGTTTGCCGGAATTGTCCAGGGAGTAGTCGTCCAAATCGCCGCCCAAAGGCTCGGCATATAGCGCTTGAGCTTCGTTTGCAGGGATTTTGACAGTTTTTTCACATGGAAACCCACGTAGATGCTGCGCGACGTGTGGCCTTCGGGATATTCCAATTCGGCTTCGGCGAGGGCTGTTTTCGAGCTCGGGCTCCAGTGAACAGGTTTGAAGCCGCGGTAGATGTAGCCTTTGAGCACCATTTGACCGAAAACGCCGATTTGAGCGGCTTCGTATTCGGGTTTTAGGGTTAAATACGGGTGTTCCCAGTCGCCCCAAACGCCGTAGCGCTGGAAGGATTCGCGCTGCTGTTCCATTGTTTGCTGCGCGAAGGTGGCGGCTTTGCGGCGGAGTTCGATCGGCGTAAGATTTAGCCGATCGTCCGATTTCATGTTTTGCAATACTTTAAGTTCGATCGGCAATCCATGACAATCCCAACCGGGCACGTAGCGGACTTTTTTGCCGCGCAGCATTTGGTAGCGGTTGATAAAGTCTTTAAGGATTTTGTTGAGGGCGTGGCCGATGTGGAGTTGTCCGTTGGCGTAGGGAGGCCCGTCGTGGAGGATGAACAAGTCACCGGGATTATTTTCCGAGAGGCGATCGTAGATTTCTTGATCTGCCCAAAATTGTTGCAATTCTGGTTCGCGCTTGACGGCGTTGGCGCGCATATCAAACTTGGTTTTGGGCAGGTTTACCGTGTCTTTGTAAGATTTAGCTTCCATTTTTGAGAAACGTTTTATGTAGTTAGTTGTTAGTAGTTAGCGGTTATTTGAGAGATGATATCAAGTCCGGTTAAATAATCATAATTAAGTTTGTAGTCAGGAACGCAAGTTCTCTCTCGTCCTTGAAGAGCTGACAACCAGATATTCTAGTATAGGCGATAGACCCACATTTGATCGAAACAAATCCGTAGATAGCTCTCTCTTCTCTTCCTCCCCGCCCTCTGCGCCATCTGCGGTTAATCATTCATAAATCGAGGTGGCGCTACTCAGTCAGCCAACTGAACATTTCACCGACGGTGAGATTGAAGGATTCGGCAAAGGTTGGAACGGGGATGCGATCGCCCGGTTCTTCAAAAACTGCTATGGTGCGATCGCGGTCTAACTCGTTTGACGGCGAGTCCGACAGGGATTTCATTTCCTGTCGGACTGTCGGACTAGGGCAAGTGAAAACCCCTCATAGAAATACTCCCAATCCGCGACTAACGGCATTACCAATACGATCGCACAATGACGCGGCCGGCACTCCCTGTCCTTCCTGTTCCCATTTTTCCACGAGTTGACGACCTAGGGGCGTGAGGCGAAAACTGTCGGTAATCCCTTGTCCGTCTACTTCCCGCCGCAACACGCCGACTTGGATCAGCCAGAGTAGGGAGTTTTCGGCTACGAGTTCGGATACGGGCGATCGAGTGTAGCCGCTTTCTACACCGGAATTTGAGGCGATCGCACTTAGGAAAACACTGTTATCGCGGATGGTCTGAAAGAAGTGTAATTGAAAAGGGCTGCACCGGACGGCGCGATCGGCTCTTTTGACAGTGCGGCTGGGATAACTAATAGATTTAAACGCTTCGGATGGGATAAAAGTCATTGAGATAAACTGGAAATAGGTATTATATTTTATATTGTTACAGATTTATAGTCAAAGTGCAGTTGTGAAAAATCTACTAAAGTTATGGGGTTGAACAAAAATGTTTTTAGGCATAAAATTTTCTGAGTTCATAACTGTCTGAGGCTTGTGCATTTTCCATCACCCGGTTTAGAGAAACCCTGGCTGGTAGCTTGAGAGAAGAAGTAGAATGGACTTAACTGCGCTGGAGAGGAAGAAAGATTATGCCTTTACCGAAAGTGCCTCAAAAATTCTTGCCCAAGTTAACCTCAGTTTTTTTATTTTTATACGTGGCAGCAACACTGCCGTTGCTTGCCAATCGCCTCACTTCTTTTGCTTATATTATTCAAGCGGTTGTGCAGAAAAAGCAAAATGCAGAAAATGAAGCAACAGAGAGTTTGAGGCAGGCGATTCAACCTAATTTTTGGGATGCGAGTATTTACCAAACTCTCGGCTTTCACTTAAGCGATCAGGGAAAACCAGAGGAAGCGATCGCAGCTTACCGCCAAGCCGTCCAAATCGATCCAAACTTTGCCGCAGCTTATGAAAATCTGGGTGGTGCGCTGTTTTTGCAAGGCAAACCAGATGAAGCAATCGCAGCTTACCGCCAAGCAATTCAAATCGCTCCAAACTTTGCCGAAGCTTATAAAAATCTGGGTGGTGCGCTGTTTTTGCAAGGCAAATTAGATGAAGAGATCGCAACTTACCGCCAAGCCATCAAAGTTAAGCCTCAGTGGGTTTGGGCTTACAACAAACTTGGTAATACGCTGTCCTACCAAGGCAAGCAAAAAGAAGCGATCGCAGCTTACCGCCAAGCCATCCAAATAGATTCAAACTATGCCGAAGCTTATAACAATCTTGGTAATGCGCTTTTCAACCAAGGCCAACCACAGGAAGCGATCGCAGCTTACCGCCAAGCCATCCAAATAGATCCAAACGATGCCGAAGCTTACAAAAATTTAGGTTGGATTTTACATAAACAGGGAAGATTAGACGAGGCGATCGCAGCTTACCGCCAAACTATTCAACTCAACCTCAAAAATACCCAAGCGGACAACAATTTAACTGAGAGGATAAGTGCATCCCTCCAAAATATTAGGGTTAATTTATTACTCAAAGAAACGGAGAGGCTCTTAGCTATGCGTAAAAATCCGCAACTTTCCGAAATTCCAGAGCGATTACCCAGTTTAAAAGATGAACCTTTAGTTTCATTAAAGCGGTCTGTTGTTCGAGTTATTATTAAAAATTCTCCCGAGTTACAGTCGGTTACTGGCTGGGTAGTAAAACGGCAGGGAAACAAAGCTTGGATTGTGACCAAGCGCTTGGTGAAAACGACTGACAAAACTAAGCTCCAGAGTGCTCCAGAAATCGAAGTTGAATTTTACAGTAAACCGAAATCTGGCGAATTCCGCAAGCGGAAACCCGCTAAGATTGCTAAAATTACTGCTGCCTCTGACCAGCTAGATTTAGCTTTACTTGAAGTCACGAACATTCCGAAGGATATTAAGCCTTTAGCCAGAGCCTCAGCCTCTGTTCCCCTCCACTCACCTACCCACATTATTGGATATTCTGACGACACCAATGATGATTGGACAGTTGCAACAGGAAAAGTCATCAACAAGAACGATCTAGAGTTACAAATATCTGCAATTTCAGTTATAGTTAATGCTGGGAGTCCCGTATTAGATCGGCAAAATCGCGTTGTTGCCATTGGGCAGGGAAGTCGTTATACCATTGGCATTACTCGATCACAGAATCAAGAGCCAGTTCGACGACCTGCTACTGATACTGCTCTTGCTTGTCCGATCCAATCAGTTACAACACAACTAAAAGATTGGGGTATTGATGAGTCAATTTTTGTCGAGTAAAAATGCTCATTTAATGGCTGACAAATCAAGGCGGACTTAACTAATCATTCCATCAATTTCTGGATCTGTAAACCCAAATTGCCGGAAAATCCGCAACATATAAGTCGGTGACATTTCCCCAGCACCATATCAATCAGAACAATCCTTTTTTTTCTTCCATTTTACGCATATACAAACGATGATCCTCTTTCCACTATCGGTAAAATAGACATCTTTTTTTTTGTTAATTTTAATTAATGCTTGAGGTTTTAAAGAGGGAAGGTTTTTAGGCTTAAGCTTTCCTAAGTCCATAAGTCTCTGAGGCTTCTGTATCTTCTAAAGTCAGAAATTAGTGTAATTTATTAATATAAAGACGGTTGAGATAAAGATCTGACTCTGAGTCATAAGCTTCGCAAAATGACTCAATAGCTTGTTTAATTTTTTCAAAAAATTGTTTGCGAGTATTTCTTTGATCCACGAATATATTCTCTAAATTAAAAATTAATAGTCTGACCTTTTCCTGAGAAGTACAGTGTAGAAATCAATCATATTTTATTTGCAAATTAGTTTTAATTGGCTCAGCAAATTTTGAAAACACACTAATAATTTAACACCCGATCACCAATCTGAGAATTACCTCCGCAGAAACACCTGGGCCCCAGAAAGGTATACAATACTGAGGATGCAGCAATCAATATTACCCACTATGACAGAAGACAAAACATTAACAACCGCTAGCGGAATTCCGGTTGTAGATAACCAGAATTCCTTGACAGCAGGTGAACGCGGGCCTATCCTCATGCAGGATTTTCACCTGATGGAAAAACTGGCTCACTTCAACCGGGAACGCATTCCTGAGCGCGTTGTCCATGCAAAAGGAGCCGCTGCATTTGGCACGTTCACCGTCACCCATGACATTACTCGCTACAGCAAAGCTCAGCTATTCTCAGAAGTTGGCAAAGAAACTCAGGTTCTCCTCCGTTTCTCTACGGTAGGCGGCGAACAAGGTTCAGCGGATGCCGAACGTGACCCCAGAGGTTTTTCGATCAAGTTCTACACCGAAGAAGGAAACTGGGATTTAGTAGGGAACAACACGCCTGTTTTCTTCATCCGCGATCCTCTGAAATTCCCTGATTTGATCCACACCCAAAAGCGCCATCCCCAAACGCATCTCAAAGATGCTGACGCCAAGTGGGATTTCTGGTCGCTGAGTCCAGAAGCTTTGCATCAAATAACTATTCTGTTTTCCGATCGCGGTACGCCGAAAAACCACCGCCACATGGACGGTTTTGGCAGCCATACCTTCAGCCTAATTAATTCTCAAGGAGAACGGGTTTGGTGCAAATTCCACTTCAAAACCATGCAAGGTATTGATAATTTCACCGCCGAAGAAGCGACGCAGATCAAAGGCGAAGACCCCGATCATGCTACTCGCGATTTGTTTGAGGCGATCGAGCAAGGTAATTATCCCAAGTGGCGGTTTTGCATTCAAGTAATGACCGAGGCACAAGCCGCAGAGTATCGCGAAAACCCCTTTGACTTGACTAAAGTGTGGAAGCACTCAGAGTTTCCGTTAATTGACGTGGGAATTCTTGAACTCAATCGCAATCCACAAAACTTTTTTGCTGAGGTGGAACAGGCGGCATTTTCTCCTTCTAATGTCGTTCCAGGTATTAGCTTCTCTCCAGACAAAGTGTTGCAATCTCGCATCATGTCTTATCCAGATGCTCAACGCTACCGTCTCGGTGCAAACTATCAGCAATTGCCCGTCAATCAACCAAAGTGTCCGGTGATGCACTATCAACGGGATGGCGCAATGGCACCGGGTAACAACGGTGGTAGCGGGCCCAACTACGAACCCAACAGCCACGAGGATGCGGCGAAGCAAAACTCTGCCTATGCTGACCCAGCTTGGGACTTAGGAAATGTCAAAGTCGATCGCTACGATCACCGTAAGGGAAATGACGATTACACCCAAGCAGGAGACCTCTATCGCTTGATGAAACCCGACGCACAGCAGCGGCTTGTCGCTAACATTGTGGAAAGTTTGAGTGCAGCAAAATCGGAGATTCAGATGCGCCAATTGTGCCATTTTTTCCGCGCCGATCCGAATTACGGCCGCCAAGTCGCAGCAGGTTTAGGAATTGCGATCGATCCGTCTATGATGCCCGCTGCTGGTCAACCGGTTGGTGTGTAGAACCCGCGAACATTCAATTAGACATCTACTTTTTAGCAGATGTCTATTGAAACTATGCGTGTAACAGGCACTCTTAGCCCCCGTCTTAGGTGTAAATTAAATGCAGTAAAGCTTAACGTCATGGAGTTGGGGGCGATTCCCTGCGGGATAGCTTCGCTTCACGCGATTTTTAGCAATTGTCTCTTGAAAAGGCACAGAACCAAGTAAAATAAATTGAGGAACTGCAATAAAAACCAAACAAGAGAAATCAAACTATGACATTACCAATTGGCTGTGCCGCTCCTCAATTTACCGCCAAAGACACCAACGGCAACACCGTCTCCCTCTCCGAATTCGCCGGTAAAACCGTAATCTTGTATTTCTACCCCAAAGATGACACCCCAGGCTGCACCAGACAAGCCCAAAGCTTCAAAGCAGCTTATGAAGAATACAAGGGCAAAGATCTTGTAATTCTGGGTGTCAGCCGAGACAACGAGGAATCGCACCAAAAGTTTACAGAAAAATACGGTTTGCCTTTCCAGCTATTAGCAGATGTTGATGGCACTATTACCAAAGCTTACGATGTCGAGAAAGGCGATTATGCCAAGCGCGTTACTTTTGTCATCGACGGTAACGGCAAAATTATTCAGGTTTATGAAGGAGAAAATCTGAAAGTTGACTCTCACGCTCAAGATATTCTGGTCACTATAGTTTAATCGCAGTTTAGTCGAAATTTAGCCGATCGCACTAACACTCCTGCACGCACCAAACGGCTAAAAACTCGGTTTCTCCCTAGATGTCTCGTTGCTATAGGCAATATTCTCCTAGGAACCGGGTTTTTTTCGTAAGTCCTGACTCAGGAAGTGAGGGGTCAAGGGCACAGGGGGAAGCAACTTACTCGGACTAAATTCCTTCCCTCAAAACTTGCACCAGAAATCCTCTCAACCAGGCATATATTCGGTTAAGGTGCTCATTGTACGCCGAAAGTTAGATTTATGGCGCTACTCCCGCCAATAATTAAAAACTTATGCTGGAAAAGGCATTAACCGCCCGTAGGGTGAATCTAGGGGCGATTTTGTCCTAGTTCAGGTCATTGTGTTTAATAAAATCAGAAGTTATCCTTGCTTTAGCTGAATAACTAAGTAGGTAGGGGGATATATAATGACAAGCAGCAACATTATTTTGAGTTACTTAGGCCCGCGAGAAATTGAGGTCAATAGAGCCGCTGTCTTAGTTGGCACTTTTGACAAAAATCTAGTGGCAGCGATTTCAGCAGCAGAAGGCTCAAATGCCCTGAATGTCGGGATAAATCTCTCTAGAGGCATTTGGAACATCAGTTTAGAAAAAGGATTCGATAGCGCCGGAACTCGCACAGTGCAGGTGAGGGCAACTGATAAGACCGGCAAAGTTATCGGCCAACAAACAATTAATATCAAAGTTAATCCTGCTTCTCAGTCACCCGCTCAATTTTTCACGTTAATTACTCTCACAGATACCAAATTTAAAGCCGGAACACTGCCCGCGAGCAATCTCAACGAGCTGCAAAAAGCGGACATACCAGCAGGGAAAATTTATCAAATTACTGACTACGAGTTAGAAGACGGACATCTGAATGTTCAACTAAATAATCCAATTAATCCGGTAGGAAAGTCCGGCTTTTTCTACGAAAAACACGTACTCATCACCAAAGGCGCAAAAATTCTCATATTCGATCGCGCTGAGTTGCCGGTTCCGCCGCCTGGAATGCAGTTACTGTGGGTGATAAAAAAGACCTGGTTAAAGTTCACCCCCGTAGATTCTGGAACTTTAGGCTCAACTCAGAAATTACAATTTAACCTGGGAGAAACTTTCAATCTTCTTGGCTACGCTTGCGTGGAAAACCATTTCCGAGTCGCTTTTGATCGGGCAGTTCCTAACCTAGGAAATTCGGGATTTCTGTACTGGCAGCACGTCCAAATTTTGCGAGACGGCAGGGGAATTGAGTATGATAGAAATGCAGTTACGATGACAATCATCAAAACGACTGTGTTTAAAAAGCGGCCGATAAATGCCGCTAGCCTGCCACCCCAAGAAAAAATTACCTTGCCGGCGGGAATGATTTACGGAATTGCCGGATTCTCGATCGAACAAAGCCACATTAAAGTCTCGCTGACCGAGAATTTGCCGCAATTTGGCAATACGGGTTTCATTTATCCCGATTTTGTGCAATTCAGCCGCGGTGGCAAATTTTTTAATCCCGCTGTGAATTTAACTTATCAAGGGCCGTCAGAAGTTTTAGTCAATCAGCCGATCGTCCTTCGGGGTACTTTTGATCGGCAACAAGCAGCAAAAATTGACGTGATAGCTGAGGATACATTTCCCCTAACTGTCACTCTAAACTTAGAGACCAGCACTTGGCAAGTTAATTTGTCTAAAGGATTTAGCGTAGCGGGAGCTCGGTGGCTTAGGTTGCGGGCAACTGACAGCAAAGGCAACGTTACTGGCAGCCAAATAATTTACATTACCGTAACTTCCGATCCGCTAACTGTCGGACAAGATTTGACCTTAAAGATAGTTTCTGACACTTTGTTTAAGGTAGCTCCCCTTGATTCTTCCCGGCTCAACAATCAGCAAAAAGTTTTTGTCAAAGCAGGCCAGACGTTGGCCGTTAGCAAATACGGGTTTATTGACGGGCATCTCAAGGTGGTTCTGGATTCAGCAATTTGGCCGATCGGCACTTTTGGCTATTTTTATGAACCCGACGTTCAGTTAGCCAAAGGTACTAAAATCCTAAAATTTAACCTGGCTGACGTACCCAATAGCAACGTCAGCGCTCAACTATTGGTAACTCAAACAACTCAGATTAAAGCTAAGCCCGAAGATTCATCTAAACTGCCTGCAAATCAAGTTGCTGACCTACTTTTAGGCACTACCTATGCCATCACTGGTTATGCCTGCATTTTGGGGCATTTCCGAGTAACTCTCGCCGAATCAATTCCCGGTTTCGGCAATATCGGATTTATTTATTGGCAGGACGTTAGAATTAAAAAAGACGGCAAAGAAGTTCCCTTTGACCCCGATGCTTTGACGATGACAATCCTGCAAGCAACTGTGTTTAAAAAACGGCCGGTAGATTCTGCTAGCCTGAGCAGTAGCGAGAAAACTACGCTGCCTTTAGGTCGAGTTTACGGCGTGAACAGCTACGGTGCGGAAGGATCTCACCTGAAAGTTTCCCTGACTGAAGAACTGCCGAATTTTGGCAATACAGGTTATGTTTTTCCTAGTTTTGTTCAGTTCAAGCGGGGAGATAAAATTTTCGATCCGGTTCCGAACAATGTGGAATTGAACGTGCCGTATTTTTCGCAGCGGGACAATCCGCGTTTTGACTGGTCTACTTGCAACGTAACTTCGATCGCCATGGTGCTTTATTATTATGGCCTTCGTTCTCAGTGGGGCGGACAGTTGGAGGATGAGTTGTTGCAGTGGTGTTTCGACTATGCCGGCCAGGGTTCTCAAACGGATCACAGCGTGCTTTCGGCGCTGATTCAGGCCTACGGGTTTAAGACGAGTTTTAGTACGACTCGCACGTGGGCAGAGGTGCGATCGGAATTGCTGAATCGGCGGCCAGTAGTTTTAGCCGGAGATTTTACTGCGGCCGGTCACATTCTTACTGTAATTGGCTACAATTCTCAGGGTTATATCGTGCAAGATCCTTGGGGAAATGCACTCACTGGTTACAGCGATACTGAGGGGAGGAAGTTGATGTATCCCTACAGTTACGTCAATCAAGTTGCTGGGCCAGATGGGAATGTTTGGGCGCATTTTATCTATCCATAATCTACTCTACGGTTTGCAATTTGTGAGGCACTACGCCTATTAGTAAGGTGTGCATAACAGCTATTCGTAAGGTACTGAATGCACACCCTACCTAACTTAGGAAATCTTGCGCTTACTTTTGCGTTTGGCAGCGCCAATACCTAAAAAGCTCAATCCTAGTAAAGTACCAAACCAAGTAGAAGGTTCGGGTACAGCCTCAAACGATCCTTGAATAGCGATCGCATCGTTAGCGCACTCGGCAAAAAAGTTAGCAATATAGTTCCCCGAAGGCATTGACGATTTATTGAAACTCAATCCAATTGTTTGAGAACCCACGACATTAAACTGACCGAAATCAAGACCGAGCACGCTCAAAGTTGCTGGGGTTAAAAAATTGACTTCTCCTACTTTTGTACCCGTAGCTATTGAGTTGAGAATAGTCAAGTTTCCTGTTTGTTCAAAGTAGGGGTCTGTGGCAGCTAAATCGCCCATTGATGGGGTTCCGCCTTGAGACTCCACTACCGTATTGAATTGATTTAAATTGCTAAAGCCAGAGTTAGTTTGGGTGACGTTGTTCGCTGTAACATTTGTGTAAACGCCTGTTGTCGCCACGCCGGAGTCATTGCCTTCGGCAAAGCGGATACCAAACAAGCTGCCGTTTGCGTTAGCTGTATTGAAGTTTTGACCGGAAAAATTGAAGAATAAATCGCCGTAGTTGATGTTGCCTCTTTGAGCTAGTGGGTCGGCATATCCTGCTAAACTTAGATTAGAATTGATGGCGATGAAAGCTGTATCTGATGTTTCTTTGACTGCGATGCCGTAAAATTCAAATTCTCCGCCGCCGATTTGGGGCCCGGTCACGCCGTCGTTGAAGGAATCGATCGCATAATTCCAGCCGTTAGATAGCGTTGCTGCTGTAGCTTTTTGTTGCTGTATTGCGAAAATGGCACAGAAAATAGCCACTGAGTAAGTACAGTGGATGGTGTTTTTAGGAATGGATTTCATAAAATGCTCCCTGGGAATCATTGTTAAATTGTCAAGTCTGCTCGCTCGACTGTTTTTAATTTTCAGTCAATCATATATTTCTGCTGAAAATATTAAAATATTGCTAAAAATTTGGTCGGGCGATCGCATTATATCAACTAGATTGGTTAAAAAACTAACCAATCGCAGTAACTAAATACAGGATTTATGCAGGCACAGTATAAAGCATGGCTGCATAAGCCTTGTATAGGTGAAAATAAACCGACTACCAGTTTTAGGCGGTTGAGTACAGCAATAAACTGTCCGCGATTGAAGATCGAGGCTTTACCGGCCCCTACAAGATATTATTGTTTTTTCCTGCCAATCGACTTAATTGACTTTTTATCAATTACCAATAAATGTTGACAAAAAGGGGGATGATGTTGTAGATGCCGATGCCTGCTTCTGTGAATATTTCGATTTTTTGATTAATAATTTTCATAACTTGCCTACCATCTCCAGCCCTGTTCAATAGACCTAGCCAATAATTATTGTGGAACAGGCATCCTGCCTATTCAAGACAGGCTTGTATGGAGATGTCTAATAATTATAATTATGTGGGTTGGGATGACTTCATTCCTCAAACTCCTCAAATGCCGATCGCGCACAGCAGTTTTACTAATTTTAGCATCAGCGTTCCACCCAACAGGCTCTCTATTGAGCCTCAAAACTGTGAATCACCACTTTTTCTGTAAGTGCCGCACAAAGCGAGAATTGGATAATCAAAAAAAATCATACGGCAAGAGCGATCGCAAGTTTTTAGAACACCCAATAAACTTCCGGTCCTACATCCGCTGCCGGCATCGTCGGTTCCTTTTAAGTCGGGCGGTGGTCTCTGCACTTGCAGCGCTGCATAAATCAATCAAATTTTTAAATGCTGTTAATATATCGCCGACAGTTCGTTGACTATCTTGACTCTTCCCTTGATCACAGAACGCAGCAAGCGGTTGATCGAATGTCTGTATTCATCGTCGAGAGAGTCGTCCAAAACAGCGGCCATCAAGCCGTAGCGATCGGCTAAAGTCAAACAACCCGTATCGGTAACAGAAGCAAGCATTTCGGAAATAGCGCCGGGAATAAGTTGAACTAAAAGCATGAGACGTTCCCTGAATTCAATGCTTATATCATCTCTCGTTCTCCGAAAATTAATAGTGACGCTGGCATACCACATAATGTGATGTTTTGAGGCCAACTGTGTGACAGCGACCGCTCTAATGTTGTGACGATCTCGTTTTAAGTCTGCGATCGCACTCACACCATTAATCTTAGATATTCCTATTTCCCCCTCTTGCGTCGTAAATCTAAAGATTTAGAGAGATTTTTCGGTTTTTTGGGTGTCTTTACCCATTTCCCATGTATAAAACGCATCGGCCTTATGCGAAATATTCATAAAACTCAATATTTTGTAAAAATAGCTACGAATATTTACAATCGTGGGCTTTACATTAGCTCATAACAAAGGTGCATCGAAACGCAGTGATCGACCGAATCATCGGTAGCAACTATAACCATAAATAGTTTGGCGACGTTCGAGCCAGCGCCCAGTCAAGCTCAAGTTTACAGAAGACCAACCATGCTTAAAAGAAATTCCATCTAGTAACTAAATATACAGTTTTAAATCCATACAGTCACTAAGGTTAGCAGGAAACACACACTTTATGCTCCAAGTCAATACCTCCCCACACAAGTCAGCAGCGAGGGTAAACCGATGACCCAAACAGTAGAACCCAAAGCCCAAGCGAGCCTGAACAAGTTTGAAAAACTCAAAGCCGAAAAAGATGGCTTAGCATTAAAAGCCGAACTCGACCACTTCGCCACAATCGGCTGGGAAGCAATGGACGAAACCGATCGTGAGCACCGCCTCAAATGGCTCGGCATCTTCTTTCGGCCAGTAACTCCCGGCAAATTCATGATGCGGCTGCGCTTGCCCAACGGCATAATTACTAGCAATCAAACCAGAACGCTAGCAGAAATCGTCCAACGCTACGGCGACGACGGCAGCGCCGACATCACCACCAGACAAAACCTGCAATTGCGCGGAATTCGCATTGAAGACGTACCCGACATCTTCCGCCGCCTCAAAGAAGCTGGCATGACCAGCATCCAGTCTGGCATGGACAACGTACGCAACATCACGGGTTCCCCAGTCGCGGGCCTGGACGCCGACGAACTGATAGATACGCGGGAACTGGTGAACCAAGTCCAAGACATGATTACGAACAGCGGCGAAGGCAACCCCGCGTTTTCAAATTTGCCGAGAAAGTTTAATATTGCGATCGCAGGCTGCCGCGACAACTCAGTCCATGCAGAAATCAACGACATCGCCTTCGTACCCGCTTACAAAGACGGCAACATCGGCTTTAACGTTTTAGTCGGCGGTTTCTTCTCCGCCAAACGCTGCGAAGCTGCAATTCCTCTCAACGCATGGGCAAGTCCCAGCGACGTTGTAGATTTGTGCAAAGCAATTTTAACTGTGTTTCGCGATCGAGGGCCGAGAGCAAACCGCCAAAAATCGCGGCTGATGTGGCTGATTGACGAACTCGGAATTGTTCGATTCCGAGCCGAAGTCGAACAAGAATTAGGTCGCACTTTGCCCGCCGCCGCGCCCAAAGATGAAATCACCTGGGACAAACGCGACCACATCGGCATCTACCCGCAAAAACAATCAGGGCTCAACTATGTAGGGCTGCACGTTCCAGTTGGACGGCTGCAGGCATCGGATTTGTTCGATTTGGCCAGAATCGCCGAGGTTTACGGCAGTGGCGAACTCAGGCTCACCGTCGAAGAAAACGTGATTATTCCCAACGTTCCCGACTCGCGGATTGAATCGCTGGTCAAAGAACCGCTGTTGCAGCGTTTTTCGATCAACCCCGCACCGCTGACGCGAGCCTTGGTTTCCTGCACCGGCGCCAAGTTTTGCAACTTTGCCCTCATCGAAACCAAAAGCCGATCCGTGGCAATGATTGAGGAACTCGAAGCCGAACTGTCAGTTCCCAAACCTGTGAGAATTCACTGGACGGGTTGCCCCAATTCCTGCGGTCAACCCCAAGTAGCAGACATTGGTTTGATGGGAACAAAAGTTCGCAAGAACGGCAAAACCCTCGAAGGTGTAGACATTTACATGGGAGGCACAGTCGGTAAAGACGCTCATTTGGGTACTTGCGTCCAAAAAAGCATCCCTTGCGAAGACCTCAAACCAGTGCTGCGCCAACTGTTAGTCGATAACTTCGGGGCAGTTCCCAATCCATCTCAAGAAAATGTAGTTTCGCTCAATCGGCAACTGCAACTGACGGTTGAGGAAGGCGAAACGGCAGTCCCGGCAGCCAAACCTCAGACATCTACTGTCATTTTCGCTCGATCGGGCAAAGAAGTTGCTTGCAGCGAAGATGAGTTCATTCTCGATGTTGCCGAACGGGCCGGAGTCGAACTTGACAGCAATTGCCGGTCGGGAAGCTGTGGCACTTGCCAGCAGAAACTCCTAGAAGGAAAAACAGTCTACGACAGCCAACCCGACGCGGCCCGAGACTTAGAACCAGGGTTCATTTTAGCTTGCAGCGCGCGGGCGATCGGCAAAGTGTCGATCGACGCCTAATCTCACAATGTGAGATGCGATGCGAAGGTCGCGAATCAATCTCACATCTCACATTTCCACGATCTCAAAGTACAACAACAATTCAAGACAAATGAGCAACCTTTCCAGAAGAAAATTCATCATCACCGCCGGAGCAACAGCAGCCGGCACCCTCCTAGCCCACGGTTGCAGTTCCGGTCCCACCAGATCTAGCGCAACTCCCAGCGGCGCATCACCCAGCGCCGCCCCAGCAGTCAACATCAACCCTGCCGACGCCCCAGAAGTTACCGCAGCCAAACTCGGATTCATCGCCCTCACCGACGCAGCACCCTTAATCATCGCCCTAGAAAAAGGGTTATTTGCCAAGTACGGCATGAAAGACGTACAAGTTACCAAACAAGCATCTTGGCCAGTTACTCGCGACAACTTAGAACTCGGTTCCGACAAAGGCGGCATTGACGGCGCCCACATCTTATCCCCGTTACCTTACCAAATGACATTAGGCACTGTTACCAAAGGCAATCAGCCAGTGCCGATGTACATTCTCGCCCGGTTAAATACTAACGGTCAGGCAATTTCGCTCAGCAAAAAATACCTAGATTTAAAAGTAGGTACAGACAGCGCACCCCTGAAAGCAGCTTTTGGCAACCAAAACCTTCCTGTTGCTATGACTTTTCCCGGCGGCACCCACGACTTGTGGCTGCGCTACTGGCTAGCAGCCGGCGGTATTAATCCAGATACAGATGTTTCCGTGATTCCCATACCGCCGCCCCAAATGGTAGCGAACATGAAATCTGGCAGCATGGAAGCCTTTTGCGTAGGCGAGCCTTGGAATGCTCAGCTAGTTACTCAAAAGGTAGGATACACGGCATTAGTAACCGGAGAACTTTGGAAAGATCATCCTGAAAAAGCTTTAGGTTTAAGAGCAGATTGGGTTGACAAAAACCCCAAAGCTGCAAAAGCAATTACAATGGCCGTACTGGAAGCCCAGCAGTGGTGCGGAAAGCTAGAAAATCGCGATGAGATGTGCCAAATCATCTCTCAAGATAAGTGGTTAAAAGTTCCAGTAGCAGATATTATCGGTCGCTCTAAAGCTCAAATTGACTACGGTACCGGCCGCATTGAAGCTGCCAGCCCTGTGGCGATGAAATTCTGGGCTGATAATGCTTCTTATCCCTACAAGAGTCACGATGCTTGGTTCTTAGCTGAAAATATTCGCTGGGGTTATATGCCGGCAACTACCGACATCAAAGCAACCGTTGATAAAGTTAACCGCGAAGATATTTGGAAAGCAGCAGCGACAGCACTTGGCGTTCCCGCCGCCCAAATTCCTACTACCACTTCTCGCGGTGTCGAAACCTTCTTTGACGGCGTGAAGTTTGACCCAGAAAAACCAGAAGAATATCTTAAGGGTCTGGCAATCAAAAAAGCATAATTAGTTGGTTAACAGTTGACAGTTGACTGTTAACAGTTGACAAACCCCTAAAAGTGATGGTGTTGGACAGAGTGAAACGGAGGGTGCGTTCGACGGGTCCAGTCTGCTGAACTCTGTTCAAAGTATCTACAAATAATCGATTATTCACAATACTGCAAAAAGAAAAATGGCAACAAACCTCGCTGTTACTAAAAGCAAAAATCCAGTAAATTTCGTTCTGGAGCACGTTCAAAAAAACCGCCGAAAAATCATCCGCCCGCTGGTAGCAATTACAGTTCTGCTCATAATCTGGCAAATCCTCTGCCACAGTCCAGAGTCCAGCTTGCCGGGGCCAATCAAAGCTGTCCAAGAAAGCTGGAATCTGATTATCAACCCTTTCTTCGACAACGGCGGTACAGACAAAGGCTTGTTCTGGCAAATTTTGGCTAGCTTGCAGCGGGTGGCGATCGGCTTTACTTTGGCAGCAGTTCTCGGCATCAGTTTAGGTATCCTGATCGGCACAAACTCCTTAATGTTCGATGCTTTAGACCCGCTGTTTCAAGTATTCAGAACTATCCCGCCCCTGGCTTGGCTGCCGATCGCCCTGGCTGTATTTCAACAGTTCAATCCCTTTGAAGGCATGGGGGTGAAAGCTAACGAAGTTTCAGCACTATTCGTAATCTTAATTACAGCAATTTGGCCGATTCTCATTAACACCACAGTAGGCGTTCAACAAATACCCCAAGACTACAGAAACGTCGCCCGCGTCTTGCGTCTCCCTAACCAAAAATACTTCTGGAAAATCCTGCTTCCCTCTTCAGTTCCTTACATTTTCACTGGCTTGAGAATTGGTATCGGTTTGTCTTGGCTGGCGATCGTAGCTGCGGAAATGTTAGTCGGCGGCGTCGGCATCGGCTTCTTCATCTGGGACGCTTACAACAGTTCTCGACTCAGTGCAGTGATTCTAGCAGTGCTTTATGTAGGAATTGTTGGTTTAATTTTAGACAGAATCGTTGGTTTTATCGCTTCCAAAGTTGTTCCGGAAGAACAGAAATAGAATTTGGGCATCGGGCGTGGCGAATAGGGAATGGGGCATGGTTGCCAACTACAAACTGGTAGAAATTAGTTGTAAATTAATGCCCAATGCCTAATGCCCAAGGCCCAATTAATAATCAGCATCATACAAATTACAAACTAACCTAAAATTACCATGTCAGTATTTGTTGAAGTAGACCACGTTGACCGCGTATTTAACTTGCCCAATGGAGAGCAATACATCGCTCTTAAAAATATCGAGCTGAAAATTAAAAAAGGAGAATTCATCACCTTAATTGGGCACTCTGGCTGCGGCAAATCTACGCTACTAAATATCATCGCGGGCCTTGACAAAGCAAGTCAGGGCGGGATTACTTTAGAAGGGCGTGAAGTCCGCGATCCAGGCCCGGACAGAATGGTGGTGTTTCAAAATTACTCGCTGCTACCTTGGCTGACGGTGCGCGAAAATATTGCCCTAGCAGTAAATGAAATTTACAGCGGTAACTCTAAAGAAGATCGCGAGTTGGTGATCGAACACCACATTAAATTGGTCGGACTCGGACACGCCGCCGACAAACGCCCCAGCGAAATTTCTGGGGGGATGAAACAAAGAGTTGCGATCGCCCGTGCCCTGGCGATTCGCCCGAAATTGCTGCTGCTAGACGAACCCTTCGGAGCCCTCGATGCTTTAACTCGCGGCGGTTTGCAAGACCAGTTGATGAAAATTTGCGAGGAAAGCAAAGTCACCAGCGTGATGGTAACTCACGACGTGGATGAGGCTTTATTGCTGAGCGATCGCATTGTGATGCTCACCAACGGCCCGGAAGCCCAAATCGGGCAAATCCTCGAAGTGAACATTCCCCGCCCCCGCAAGCGCATGGAAGTTGTCAACCATCCGAGTTACTACGCGCTGCGTAACGAAATGGTTTACTTCCTCAACCAGCAAAAGCGGGTCAAACAGCGCCGGGCCAAACAACAGCCGCCTGTCATCGCCCGCAACGGCCTGGAAAAAATCAACCTCGACATCGGCTTTATTCCCCTCACCGACTGCGCCCCCTTAGTAGTAGCTAAAGAAAAAGGATTTTTCAAAGCCCACGGCTTGGAAGAAGTTTCTCTCAGCCGCGAACCTAGCTGGAAAGCGATCGCCAAAGGAGTCGCCGAAGGACGGCTGGACGCGGCGCAAATGGTCGCAGGAATGCCGATCGGTATGCTGTTGGGGCTCGACGGTGAAGCCCCTGTACCCGTCTGTAGCGCCCTCACGCTGTCTCGCAACGGCAATTCGATTATTTTCAGCAAAGACCTTTACAGACAAGGCATTCGGACATTAGAGGATTTCAAAGCTGCGATCGCCAAGAGTCCCGATAAAGTTCACACCTTGGGAACGGTACACTCGGCCTCCATGCACAATCTGCTGTTCCGCTACTGGCTGGCCGCCGGCGACATCGACCCCGACCTCGACGTGGGCTTGACCGTGATTCCGCCCCCGCAGATGGTATCGAATTTAAAAGCAGGCAACATTGACGGCTACTGCTCAGGCGACCCCTGGAACTCCCACGCAGTCAACAGCGGTACGGGTTTTGTCATGGCTCGTTCCCTCGATCTTCTGCCCGGACACATCGAAAAAGTTCTCGGTGTTACCGAAGATTGGGCTCAGAAATATCCTCAAACCCACCTCGCCCTCGT
This sequence comes from Microcoleus sp. Pol12B4, assembly GCF_036701385.1. Classification (NCBI taxonomy): domain Bacteria; kingdom Bacillati; phylum Cyanobacteriota; class Cyanophyceae; order Oscillatoriales; family Microcoleaceae; genus Microcoleus; species Microcoleus sp. Pol12B4. The sequence continues at coordinate 48,490 of NZ_JAUBQR010000012.1, forward strand.
TAAAGCGCTTTTGGAAGCCTGCGACTACTGCGACGACCGCCGCAACCGCGAAGAAGTCCTAGAATTGATCAGCCAAGAACAATACATCGGCGCCGATCCCAAAGACATCCGTCCGGGGTTCCTCGACCCGTACAACTCCGGTACGGAGGCAGAACCCGAAATGCTCTACAACTTCAACCAGTTCTACGTTGACAAAACCAATGCTCCAGACCGCCTAGAAATGGTGTGGGTGATGGCGCAGATGGCTCGCTGGGGACTGATCCCGTTCCCGAAAAACTGGGTTGAAGTGGTCGATCGAGTTTTGCGTCCCGATGTTTTTGGTCAAGCAGTGCGCGAATTGGGTTTGCCGGATATTGCCAGAGATCGCCGGACGATTGAGCTATTTGACGGCACTGTGTTTAATCTCGACGACCCGATCCAGTATCTTCAGAATGTCAAAATTAAGCGCGCCGTCCGCATTGAAGAAATTTTAATTGAACAAATAGGCAGTCAATGTTCCATCAAACTGCCAGCATAACCAGCAAATAGGAAGAGGGAATGAGGAGCAAGAAATCAGGAAACAAGACTCCACATTTCCGCTTCCTAACTCCGTAATTTCAAATTCTCAATCGAAAGTTGTCATGTCTAATTCCCCGACCCAAAATCCAAATCCTGAAAGTATGCAAATTCTCACAACCCCCCAAACAACCCAAATTCAAACGCCCAAGCCAGGCTTTCTTACTATTAAAGACGTATCGAAAGTCTACGAAACTCCTAAAGGCCCTTACGTCGTTCTCGACGGTGTAAACCTGACTATAAATGAAGGCGAATTTATTTGTTTGATCGGTCACTCGGGCTGCGGCAAATCAACTTTGCTGAATATGATTGCGGGATTCAACGGGCCAACAAACGGAGAAGTGGCTCTGGAAGGTTCGCAGATTACTGAACCAGGTCCCGATCGCATGGTGGTATTTCAAAACTACTCTTTGCTACCGTGGCTGACTGCTACTGAAAATATTCACCTCGGCGTTGAAAATGTTTACCCGGAAAAGTCCGCAGACGAACACAATACGATCGTCAAGGAACACTTGGAATTAGTGGGGCTGACCGAAGCTTGTAACAAAAGACCGGGCCAATTGTCCGGGGGGATGAAACAGCGGGTGGCGATCGCCAGAGCTCTGGCAACTCGTCCCAAACTGTTGATTTTGGACGAACCTTTCGGAGCTCTAGACCCGATTACCAGAGAAGAGTTGCAGGAAGAATTGCTGAAAATTTGGCGGAAGGAAAAAATTACCGTCATTATGATTACTCACGATATTGATGAGGCTTTGTTTTTGGCCGATCGCATCGTGATGATGACCAACGGGCCTGCTGCTTCCATCGGCGAAGATATGCACGTTCCCTTCAGCCGTCCCCGCAACCGGGCGCGGATTATGGAAGACCCGAAATACTACGAACTGCGTAACTTTGCTTTGGAGTTCCTGTTTTCTCGCTACGCGCACCACGAAGAAGGTGAAGCAACGGACTCGGAGACAGAAGCCGTCGCGCTACCGATGCCATTACCTGCTAGCAAAAAGCCTGCGCTTGCGGAGACTGCTAACAAGCCGATCGCCACTGCGCCTTTTGTGCATCACGCTGCCGAAGCCCCAGAAGCCTCGCCAAAAAAACGCGGTATCCTGGCTGCGGCGTGGTTGTTAGGAATGGCTACTTTAGCCGCAGTCAATATGTCTGCTGTTTCCAGCCAGCTAAAGCAAGCGAAACTAGCAGAAACTGCACCTCCGGCGGCGACTGCGGCGGCGGTTGTGAGTTCTCCCCCCAGCCCGCAAATCGCAGCAAGTTCGATCGCCCCGAATGCTAGCCCTGCACCCATCGCTGCTGAGAGCCCTGCACCCATCGCTGCTGCAAGTCCTGCACCCATCGTTGCTGCCAGCCCTGCACCCATCGCTGCTGCAAGTCCTGCGCCCATCGCTGCTGAAAGTCCTGCACCCATCGCTGCTGAAAGTCCTGCACCCATCGCTGCTGGAAGCCCTGCACCCATCGCTGCTGAAAGTCCTGCACCCATTGATGCTGCCGCTAACAGCGTCGCGCCCAATGCAGCAACCACGGCCACATCAGAGATTTCTGACCAAGCCGAACTCGATGCGATCGGAAAGCAGTTGTATGCACAAATCGACCAAACCTGGAGAACAACTCCGACATTTACCGAAAGCTTGACTTATCGGGTCAAAGTAAAACAAAACGGCGATATCCTACAGTTCGATCCCACAAATAAAGCAGCTAAAGATTTCGTCAAAGAAACTCCTCTGCCTGTTTTGCAAACTCCTGCCGGTGCAGCAGCAGGCGCTGAAAAAACTGCTGAGTTCCAAGTAACTTTTAGCCCCACCAACGGTGGCGTATTTGAAGTTAAATCAGGGAAGTAGGCGACATAATAGTCCCGCACTAAATCTCACATTGCTATCAACAACTAGGTCAAAAGTAGTACCGACGCGCTGTTTGAACTCTGAAAAAATTTATCCTAGCTCCCCCTAGCTGGGGGTGACAAGATGTATGTCTGGAGTACCTCTATTTGAGAGGGAGTGAGGAGCAGCGAGCCACGGGCTAAAAGGGATATCAATCGCGAGCTTTAGTAAGAGAGCGGGTAATTTTAAATCAGGGTATTGTCGGTTTCTGGGAAGCATATATGCGGAAATTTAGTAATTATTCTCACGTTATTTGCAGGAGCCCTCAGTTCCGACTATAATAACGAATTACGAATTACCCATTAGCTTTCAAAAATTAGCATCTAAAATCACCAGATGGAAACTATAAAAACTCTTTGCCCATACTGCGGTGTAGGTTGCGGTCTAGAAGTTGTTCCCGACAAAAAACAAAGTTGGAAAGTCCGGGGCGATCGCAATCACCCATCGAGTCAGGGCATGGTTTGTATTAAGGGAGCAACCGTAGCAGAGTCCATTCGGAGCGATCGGCTACTGTATCCGATGATGCGAGATACTCTCGACCAACCGTTCCGCCGCGCTAGCTGGGACGAAGCTCTCGATGCAATTGTTAACCGCATCCAAACAATTCGCAGCACCAGCGGCCCCGATGCTTTGTGCATTTATGGTTCGGGTCAATTCGTTACAGAAGATTATTATGTTGCCCAGAAACTAATGAAAGGTTGTCTGGGTAGTAATAATTTTGATGCTAATTCTCGCTTGTGTATGTCTTCAGCAGTCTCTGGATACGTTCAAAGTTTTGGCTCGGACGGGCCACCTTGCTGTTACGACGATTTAGAACTAACAGATTGCGCTTTTATTATCGGTAGCAATGCAGCGGAATGCCATCCGATTGTATTCAATCGATTAGCAAAATACCACAAAAAAAATCCAAATGTCAAGATGATTGTGGTAGATCCAAGGCGGACTCCGACTGCTGAAGCGGCGGATTTGCACTTAGCAATTAAACCGGGTACGGATATAGATTTGCTTAACGGAATTGCATACTTGCTGTTAGGCAGGGAAGCAATAGATCCTGAGTTTATTCAAGAATGTACGGCGAATTTTTCAGCTTTTGCTGAGGTTATTAGCAGCTACACGCCGGAGTTTGTAGCCTCGCGCTGCGGCATTAC
>NZ_JAUBQR010000329.1:0-4704 GCF_036701385.1 Microcoleus sp. Pol12B4
AATCCCTCAACACGCAAGATGTCGCTCTCCGGCGGCCGCACCTCAATTTCCACAAAGAAACCGTAAGACTGTACACCTGTAATCAAACCCTGGAAAGTTTGCCCGGTGCGTTCTTTCATCAATCCCGTTTTCTTCAATCCCTGCAAATCGCTTTCGGCATCCTCAGCAACCCTTTCGCGTTCCGTCAGGTGTACCACGGCCGATGCAAACTCTGTCTCAAATTCGTGGTGCAAATCTGGCGGGAGAACATTCCAAGTAATTTGACCGTGACAGGAGGAATGGTGCAAGTCAACTTTTTCCTTAGCCCGTGTTGTGCGGCTGCTGCGGCCTTGCTCGAACACCGCTTGCAACACCCGCAGTACCAGCAAATCGGCGTAGCGGGAAAGCGGCGAAGTGCAGCGCGTGTAACCCTCTGACAGCCCCAAACCGAAGTGTGGCTTGGGAGTTGTGCTGTAAACAGCGGGCTTCATGGTGTCTTCTAGCAGGTAGGTGAGAACTCTTTCGGACTTCAGGCCGGCAAACTGCTGGGTAAATCGCTGAAAGTCCAAGGGCAAAACTTCTTCTTCGGTTTCGAGATAAAGTTCGCCTCCGAGGTTGTTTGAGAGTTTGATGAACTCTTGAATGTCTGCCGGGTCTGGCATCGGCTGGACGCGGTAAATTGCTGGGACTCCCAAGGCTTGCAGGTGAGTGGCGACGGCTTGGTTGGCAAGTACCACCAACTCGGACACAGCCGACTGAGCGGGGGGAGCGACTGCAAAAGCTCCTAATTCGCCTTCGTCGTCGAAGTGAGAGTTAGCGTCGGGCAAATTTAGTTCAAAAGCTCCCCGCTTCAGCCTTGTCTGTCTGGCTGCCTGTGAGGCGGCACCGAGTTGATCGAGGAAAGGACGGAGGGCGGAGGATAAAGGGTGCTCTTCGGCATCGCCTGGTTCGAGAATTGCTTGAGCTTGCTCGTAGGTGAGGTGGTAGTCAATTTGAATGACGCTGGTTTGAATTTCGTATTCTAGGAGTTCTCCTGATTCGTCTAGGGTGAGCAGTATGCTGAAGGCCAGCCGTTCGGTATCTGGCAGCAGAGAGCAGCGCTCGTTGAGGATTTCTGGCAGTACGGCGATGATTTTTTCTCCCAGATGGGCGGCGGTGCCTCGCTTGCGGGCTTCGCGGTCGATCGGGGTTTCTGGCTGCACGTACTCGGCGGCGTCGCTGATGTGGATTCCTATTTGCCAGCGGCCGGGCTTCAGGGTTTCGATCGACAAAGCGCGTTCTACTGGTGGATCGGACAGGAATGATGTCGGATCAAACTCGTTTTCGGCTCCTCCTTCGGAGAGATTTTCCTCCGGGGCTTGAGGGGCATTGTTTTCGCTGTTGGTTGTTCCCGGTTCGTTTTTGCTGAAGCTAACAGTCAGGATGTTACGCAAATCTAGGCGTTTTTTGATGTCGGTTTTTTTGACTTTGCTCGGCAAATTTTCGGCTGCTTTGATGACGGCGGCGGGGAACGATCGCGGCAAGTCGTGTTTGCAGCATACGATGTCGAGGTCGTCAGCGGCTTCGGCGTCGGAACCGAGTACCTGTACTACTTTGCCGACTGGGCGGTGCGTGCCGAGGGGGTAGCGTTTGACTTCGACGTGTACTAGGTGGTCGATCGCCTCTTGGAGATTTGTGCCATTTGCGAGCAAATCTAGTTCAAACAACAGGCGATCGTCCAGGGGAATTGCTCTGTAGCTGACGCGGCCAGTGGGGGTGGCGGTTTGCTTGACTCGCGCCAGTACCGAGGGGTTGGCGCGTTCGAGGATCAGCATGACTTCGCCTTCGGGCGATCGGCGGCGGCTACCTTCTTTGATGATTTTGACTAAGACTCGATCGCCATTCCAAGCTGTCGAGAGGTGACTTTCCCGCACGTAAACGTCTTCTGAGCCTTCGGCGTCTTGAATTGCAAAGCAAAATCCTTTGCTCGAACAGCGCAGTTTTGCTTCTACTACGTCGTCTTCAGCTACTCGGCGATATCGGCCTTTGTCTTTGACTAATATGCCAATTTTCTCTAGAGCTTCTAATGCGATTTGAAGTTTGAGTTGACTGGTGGCGTCGTTGCAGTCGAGTTTTTTCTCCAATGCTTTAGGAGCCACTAATTTGTCTTCTGTAAAATTTGCCAGCAGTGCAGCGATAGAAAATTCCATGTAGCGATCGATCCTCTTGTTTCCAGCAATTAGTCTATTTTTGGCGAAATCAGCCGCACCCCCTTGGGCCCTCGTAGTGCCTGCTTCCCAACAAATGCGCGGGTTGATAGGTGGAGACGCGAGCACAGCCACCTTGTTTCATCGCGAGGTTTTTTTGAGATTCTCTCCCGACACCGGCTTGGTGCTAATTGTCTGCTGTCTGTCTTGAACTGACTGCTGACGGCGCAGAAAAATGTCCCGCACGCTATTCCCCAATACAATTTTTTAGCGTTGGTTTGTTTGCTTTTAGGTCAGCAGCGCCGAGCACTTCGCGAATTAAAAAGCCCCTGTCGGTTCTTAAAAGATGGCTCGATACTGAAAGCAACGGCTTGAGTCGAGGATGAGCCGATGGAGGGATGGAGAGGGAGAAAATGTGCATTTCTGCCTTCTGCCTTGTTTCCTTCTGCCTTGTTCCTTCTTCCTTTTGAAGTGCCTCTTGCCTCTTGCTTTAGCAAAGAACTTACCGGATCAAGGCAAAATTGCTAGTAGCTCGCCGCTGGGATGCCCCTGTTTTTTGCACGCGATCTGCCCTTGCGGACGGAGGTGCAACGAGCGGGTCGGGAGCAATCTGTGCTGTAGAAAGTGCAAGGTACACAAAACCGGAGACTTTTACTACTTTTGCTTAGTTGCTGTGTCATCTCCTATAGATAGAAATGACGCCCGATGCTTGTTAGCTTAAACCGCTGGATGTGGCATGGGGTTTAGTGGCGTGTAAGGTTGCGCGGATGACTCACCTTTAATTTATTGTATGTTGAATAGGTGCTTTCAGAAAATTGTTTTCTCTGGGCTGTACTAAACTTAAGTCATAAGCCCCTTCTGGTTTCGGGGTCAAAAAATTATGTTTGCTGAATTTCGCGCCCTTTATCCCGCTGGACAGTTAATTTGTGAGTTGCTGACTGTTCATCACGGTAAGTTTGTTGTTCGCTGTCTGGTTCAGGTTGACGGCAAAACTCTGGCTACGGCTATGTCTGCTGCTGAGTCTGTTGAGGATGCTGAAGACCGCGCCCGGTTGCGAGCGATCGCTGTCCTCGGATTTGCTGCGCCCGATCGTGCGATCGCAAGTGTTGATACGGCTCCGGTTGCTCCGATTGCTTCGGTTGCTGTTGTTCCCCCTCCCCCTCCTCCTGCTGTTCCGGTTCCTGTTGGGCCGACAAGTGTTCCTCTTCCGGTTCTAGAAATACCTGTTGTTGACAAATTGCATCAAACACATCAAAGTAATTTTGTCAAGACTGAAGCGAAATTAAATGAAGAGCCGATCGCACCTGTACCGGAACCGCTGCCTCCAAAGGTCGATCTGCCGGAGGCTACTGGATTTGTACCGAAGCAGTTAGACTCGGATGCTTGGCTTTCTTCTAGCTACGGCGAACCACTTCAGGAACTTGATGTGCCGACTGCTAGCGAAAGTGAACTGCTACAGGGTGCGGCCGAAGTCAGGGAATTGCAACCGATCGCAGTGGGAATCCCCAGCGATGCGATCGAGGATAATTCGGATACGATCGCCCAAATAGACGCCATCCTCAAACGCCTGCAATGGAAGAAAAAACAAGAAAGCGACTGTCTCGAACACAATTACGGCAAGTCGTCGCAGAGAGAGCTTTCTAGCGAACAGTTGGTAGATTTCCTAGAATATCTGGAAATCTACAGCAGAACTACTGAGGAAATCAAGCGGTTGAACTGGACCCCCAACCAAGGAAAAGATTATCTCAAACAAGGTTATGGCAAAGAAGCGCGCCATTTCTTAACTCAAGTAGAATTGCTCGACTTCCTGCAATATCTCGAATCTTTACCCTAGTAATTATGTAGGTTTCTAGGTGTGATGTTTTTTTAGAAAAAGCTACATATAGCAGTTTTCAATTCTATGAAATACAGTAAGGCCTTAACTATGACGCCGTATCCTGCGCCCCAGCATCTGTACTTCACTCGACTGAAAACTGCTATATGACCGTTAAAAATTAAAAATCAAAAATGACGAAATATTCTTCATTTTTGATTTTTAACTTTTTATTTAGACGACAGCGGCGATCGGGCGGCTGGCGGAAGGACGGCGATCGATCACTTGATCGACTAATCCGTAGTCCTTTGCTTCTTCAGCCGACATGAAGAAATCCCGTTCGGTATCTTCTTCAATGCGGGAAAGTGGCTGACCGGTATGGTTGGCAAGATGTTCGTTCAGGCGGCGCTTGTGGTACAAAATTTCTTTGGCCTGAATTTCAATATCGGTTGCTTGTCCTTGAGCTCCGCCTAGAGGTTGGTGGATCATAATCCGGGAGTGAGGCAAACTCATCCGCTTGCCTTTAGCGCCGGCACTCAACAGAAAAGCGCCCATGCTGGCGGCCAAACCGAGACAAATAGTGCAAATGTCGGGGCGGATGTGGTTCATCGTGTCAAAAATGCCCATACCTGCTGTTACCGAACCCCCTGGGGAGTTGATATAGAGGTAAATATCTTTCTCCGGGTCTTCGGCGTCTAAAAATAGCAATTGGGCAACGATCAGGTT
>NZ_JAUBQR010000460.1:0-1218 GCF_036701385.1 Microcoleus sp. Pol12B4
TATGAATATCCTAAAACGCGGTTTGTTGCTGATTTTATTGGCGACAGCAATTTTTTAAGCGGGCAAGTAGTAGAAAAGCAAAACGGTCAAATAATCGTGTTGGTTGACCAGCAGTTGCCCGTGTTAGTTGCGACAGCAGAAGATATGCCCGCTGGGAAAGTGGTAACGCTGGTGTTGCGGCCCGAAAAAGCTGCTATTTATCCGGCTAGTTATGACGATGAAAATAGCTGGCCGGGAATAGTAGAAGAGGCTATTTATATTGGCACAGACACGCGCTATACGGTGCGGTTGACTGCTAAAAGTTCGATCGCACTTCGCCGACAAAACTTGCACAGAGATGACTTGCAGCGATACCAAGTCGGCGACAGCGTTCGAGTTGTCGTGCCGCCGGAAAGTATCTGCATTTTTTGACACTCAAGCGGGCTGAAGCCACTGAGATTCTTTGGAAGATTGAGGAGCGGATTGAAGATGTACTTCCTTCCCGGTAGAAGATAATCTACTTCTTCCTTCTGCTTCCCCCTTCTTCCTTCGCGTTCTTCGCGTCTTCGCGGTTCAATAATATAGACAGTATTGGTACTAAACCCGCGTTTGACTTTGCAAAATTTCCTCCAACAGCCTCTCTTGACTTTTCGCCGGTTCCTTGCAAGTCAAACACTCGCAAACTAACCCGATAACACCTTCAGGCAAATCAGCCTCAATCTGACAGACAGCAGTTGGGTAATACTGGGAAATCAAGCCAGAAATTCGATCGGGAGTCGTGCGAATCAGGGTAGAGTGCTGATACCAGTCGATCGCCGAAAGTAGACTCGGACAAGCTTGCGGAGCATCTTGTACAATACTGCTGAAAGCTTGCAAACCTTGCTCCGCGCGATCGAGATATTCCAAATTCTGCCCCAGCAGCGCGAGACGAACCAAAGAGGCGATCGCAATTCCATTCGCCGCCGGAGTTGCATTGTCTATATAGCTGCGTTCCCGCACCAACAAATCTCCGCTAGCATCCTTAGCAGTATTGTAATATCCTCCCAATTCCACGCTCCACAAAAACTCATCAAATTCTTCTTGCACCTGCACAGCTTTCTCCAACCAAAACAGAGAATTCGGCAACTGTTTTGCATCTTCCGCGTTGCCTAAAGTCAAACTAGCTTGGTGCAAATCCAACAAAGCTTTCACAAACAAAGCATAATCTTCCGACTGCGCGGTTACAGCAGATTGTCCGTC
>NZ_JAUBQR010000330.1:0-4695 GCF_036701385.1 Microcoleus sp. Pol12B4
TAGAAAAGCTATATCTACGCGGATTGCTTTGCGACTACAGTTCAAATGAAATGGCTACAAAGCTATATAAAAATGCTAGGGGAATTGACACGACTCTCTGTCAAACCATTTATCGATACGTTGAAAAACTTACAAACAAATCTACTAACACGGTTAAAAACTGGAGAGATATCCCAGATTGGCTTGAGCTAGCAGGATATAAAACCAGGTCATCTAACTCTGTTGAAAATAAGCCAGTAATTGCACCTTCTCTTTCAGAGAATGATATTGATGCTCTGGTGGAGACAGTGCCATCGCACTCTCAGATGATTCCTGAAAACTTCAATAATCTGGGAATGGACAAGGCTAAGGAAAGAGATTTTGAGGAAGCAATTGAAAATTTTAATCAAGCAATTAAGCTTAATCCTAATTATGCAGATGCCTACAATAACCGAGCTAATGTTCGGCATGAACTAAGGGACGATCCGGGAGCAATTGAGGATTACACAGAGGCGATATTGCTCAATCCTTATTGTGCAATATTTCACAACAACCTGGGTATTATTTATTCTAACTCAGGTGATTACAGAGGAGCACGGATCGATCACACCCGAGCAATTCAACTAAATCCTGAGTATGCTCAAGCCTACAATGACCGAGGTTTTAATAATTTAGAAATAGGGGATCTGCAAGCGGCACTTAAAGATTTCACCCAAGCAATTGAACTAAGTCCTGATGATGCCCTTGCTTGGAATAATCGAGGTGATGTCTACTTTTTGAAACTAGGCGATCTGCAAAAAGCGCTTGAAGATTATACTCAGTCAGCTTGGCTGAATCCCCATAATGAAAAAACCTTCTACAACATGGGGGTTATTCGTTTTAGGTTCGGGGAAAAAGAGAAAGCGCTTGAGAATTACACTCAGGCAATTCAGCTTGAACGGAAATTTGCTGAAGCTTATCACAACCGAGGCATTGTCTACGGTCATTTGGGAAATCACCAAAAAGCAGCTCTGGATCTTCACCACGCTAAAAATTTATATCATGTACAGGAAAAAGAAGAAAATTATCAAGAGGTACTTGATCTAATAGAAGAACTTCAGGAAGAATATTGAGAGCGATCGCATTTAGTAAATTGATAAAAAGAGCAATCGCTACATTGCTTAAAGCTTCATTCACTATAATGATTCTTACAAGCTGCGATCGCAATTTCTTCATCCGTAACGTGGTAAACCAAACGATGTTCGTTATCAATGCGCCTCGACCAAAAACCACTTAACTCGTATTTCAGAGGTTCAGGTTTGCCCAATCCTTCAAAGGGCGATCGATCTATATCTTTAATCAATTCTACAATTTTGCGATAAATCTTTTTGTCTAATTTTGACCATTCATTAAAATCTGCCAAAGCAGAAGATTCAAAAATAATTCTTCTGCTCATTGCAAATCCTGTAGATCCACTTCAACTAAATTTTGTCTGTCTTTAACATTTTCAATAGCTTTCAACAGTTTGGTTTTATTGACTTCCGATTTCAAAAGATATTCGGTTTCATCGCATTCTGAGACAATTATTTCAATCTCTTTATCTCCAAAAATCGCTTTAATTTGTTCTAAAAAGTTACGATCTAGTTCACTGGCTTTTAAACGATAAACTGTTGACATCGTTTTTACCTATTTTTGATTTCTATAAAAATTAATATTGCCTTTAAATACAGTTTGAAGTTGACACTAAGGGCTGGCCAAATTGCCAGCCCTTAAGTTGTTTTAGCGTTTCACCAACTTCTTAGAAACCTTCCGCAGGCGAATTGATTTCGGCGTTACTTCCACCAATTCATCCTGACCGATGTACTCCAAAGCACGCTCCAAACTCATATCGACTGGTGCTTGCAATTGCGCCAATTCTTCACCGCCAGATGCGCGGTGGTTTGTCAACTGCTTCGACTTGCAAATATTCAGCTCCATGTCTTCATCTCGGTTGTTTTCTCCGATAATCATCCCTCTGTAAACCTTGGTTCCGGGGGTAATGAAAAATACGCCGCGGTCTTCAGCATTTTTCAGTGAATAAGTAGTTGCAATTCCTTCTTCAAAAGAAATCAATACTCCGTTGCGACGGGCGATAATTTCTCCACCGAGGGGGCGATAGTCGAGGAAGCTGTGGTTCATAATTCCAGCGCCGCGAGTCAAGCGCATGAACTCGCCTCGGAATCCAATCAAACCGCGAGCAGGGACTGAAAATTCGATTTGGGTGCGACCGGTGCTGCTGACGTGCATATCTTGCATTTCTGCTTTCCGCTGACCGAGGCGTTCGATGCAGCCGCCGACTGCTTCTTCGGGTACGTCTAACACCAAACATTCAAAGGGTTCGCAGGGACGACCGCCGATTTCGCGGAAGATTACTTGCGGTTGAGATACTTGGAATTCGTATCCTTCGCGACGCATATTTTCGATCAGGATGCCGAGGTGGAGTTCGCCGCGGCCGGATACGAGGAATTTATCGGGAGATTCGGTTTCTTCGACGCGCAAGGCGACGTTGGTTTGGAGTTCTCGCATTAGCCGATCGCGAATTTGCCGAGATGTCACCAAACTTCCTTCTTGACCGCAGAACGGCGAATCGTTCACCGAGAAAGTCATCTGCAAAGTCGGTTCATCTACCTTGATTAAAGGCAGCGCTTGCGGGTCGTTCGGACAGGTAATTGTCTCGCCAATATACGCATCAGCAAAACCGGCAACGGCGACAAGATTACCAGCAGAAGATTCTGGGATATCAATCCGCTTCAGGCCTTCAAAGCCCATCAATTTGGTAATTTTTGATTTGACAATCGCGCCGCTTTCGGTGATTAAGACTGCTTGTTGACCGATTCTAATCGTGCCGTTGTGGATGCGGCCGATGACAATGCGACCGACGTATTCTGAGTAATCTAAGGTGGTTACTTGCAGTTGTAGTGGCTTGTTGGGGTCGCCTACGGGGGGTGGTACGTGGTCGAGGATTTCTTCAAACAGGGGCTTCATATCTACCCCTTCGTCTTCGAGGTGTTTTTTGGCGTAACCGCTTAAGCCGGAACCGAAGAGATAGGGAAATTCGCACTGATCGTCGTCAGCACCTAGTTCGAGGAACAGATCCAAAACTTTATCGACGGCTTTGTGGGGGTCGGCTCGCTCGCGATCGATCTTATTCACAAAGACGATCGGGCGCAGTCCTTTTTCTAGGGCTTTTTTGAGCACGAACCGGGTTTGCGGCATCGGGCCTTCGTTGGCGTCTACGATCAGCAGACAGCCGTCAACCATGCCGAGAACTCGTTCGACTTCTCCGCCGAAGTCCGCGTGTCCGGGGGTATCGACGATGTTGATCAGGGTTTCTCCGTACCTGACGGCGGTGTTTTTGGAAAGGATGGTAATGCCACGCTCGCGCTCGATGTCGTTGGAGTCCATGACGCAATCTGGGATTTCTTCCCCTTCGCGGAAGATCCCGGACTGTCTGAGGAGAGCGTCCACAAGGGTGGTTTTGCCGTGATCGACGTGAGCAATGATGGCGACGTTGCGAATGGGAAGACTCATAATGCGTCTGGAACGTTAAACGGATCTAACTAAAGATTTCTTAATAATTGTAGCGCATGGAGTCAAGGGCCGATCGAGCGGGGCTGTAAGATTGGAGTGCGATCGTCGCTAGAATCAAGATTATGGAAGCGCAACAGAGAGAAATGTAGCGTTACACTACCCCTAACGGCAGAGTTCCTTTCGATCGGCGATTTTGAGTTGGCCCTGGTGAAGAAGGTTGGATACGGGGCGATCGCCGATATTAAGATGAGGGTGCAAGTTTGATCGACCTTATGGAAGTACAACGAGAGAGATATTCAGCAGTATCAGATACCTGATGGCAAAATTCCTTTTTCCGAGTGGTTGGAATCTCTTCGAGACTTTAAAGGCAAAGCCAAGATTATTAAAAGGCTTGAGCGGGTTAGCGATGGCAATCTGGGAGATTCTCGATCGCTGGGAGAGGGAGTCTGGGAATTTAGGATTGACTTTGGCCCGGGCTACCGCGTCTATTTTGGACAAATAGAAACAACTATAGTGCTTCTGCTGTGTGGTGGAGATAAAAGCACTCAAGAGCAAGATATTAGCACAGCTAAGAAATATTGGAGAGAATACAGGAGCAGAGAAAATGCCTAAAAGCGTACCTTACCATCCGTTAAAAATTAAATCTCTCAAAGACCCCTTATTTGCTGTGGCTTACCTCACAGAGATACTTGAGGAGGAAGAAGGAGATTTGGAATTAGGAATCATGCGAAAAGCACTTCGAGATGTATTTGAGGCTCTGGGCGAACCAAATATGTCTGCTGAGGATGCTAAATTGCATTTGGAAAAGTTAGATATTTTGTTGTCGGGAGAAGGAAGTGCGACAATTTATGCTTTGGCTAATTGGCTGAAGGTTTTGGGATTGAAGTTATCTGTTGTAGTTGATGAAGGGGATAAAGGGGAAGAGGAAGATTCTGTTGGTGGCGCTGAGTTGGCGGAAGTTGGTAATGTTTGATTTTGGGCGATCGAGCTTTAAGCTACTAATTAGACCTTAAAGGCGCTCGAAGCCCGATCGCTAAAGGAAGTAGCCGATCCCTCCGGCGTATCCTACAATACTGTTAAAACTTATGCCCGATCGCCCCGTATGGTAATGACTGACATCGGTGCTCTGCTAAAATTGGCCCGGACGTTTGATGTGTCGATCGAAGA
>NZ_JAUBQR010000013.1:0-51766 GCF_036701385.1 Microcoleus sp. Pol12B4
CAAACTAATAATATTGTGGGTGTTGTTGCCGATTTGCGATCGTGCGGTTTGCCTTTTCTGCCGGTTCCTCCAACATATTACTCCGAATTGCAGCAGCGGCAAAACTATTTGCCCGCAGATTGGCAAGCAATAGCAGCTTGTCAAGTTTTGGCAGATTGGCAAGAAGATTCTCCCGCAGCGATGCTGCTGCAAATCTTTACCCAGCCAATTTTTGCAGAACCGACTTTCTTTTTCGAGATTATTGAACGCCGCGTTAGTTTAGTGAACGGCAAACAGGTGCAAGCTGGAGGTTTTGGGGCGGGAAATTTTAGAGCTTTGTTTGAGGCAATTGAACGCGAACAAATGAAGAGGGGAAGTTTGATAGATGATTGACAAAATTTCCTCTTTTGAGGTCATAAAGGCTTGTTAATCAGCACTGCGATATCTTTCCATACGTAGGCAATTTCTTTGAGTGTAACTCCGGCTCTACTGGTTTGTCGTTCGTCTACTTTTTCACCTCCTAATAATTCATAAAACCTATAGGCTGAATTGTCTCCTAGTACCCAAACTAGCATCGAACTCAAACTTAATTCTGCCAATTTTGTGGCAACTGTTCTCACGAGTTGCCGTCCGATTCCTTGACGCTGATATTCCTCCAAAATATAGATAGCAAATAATTCTCCTTTATATACATATTTGCCCGTCCGCTCGCCACCACCTGCCGCAAAACCCACAATTTGTCCCGAGTCATTCTCAGCAACGCAGACAAAAACCCCAGTATTTTTGACGTTGGTCAGGATTTCTTGCCAACGGCTTTCTGCTTTTTCATAGGACAGTTGCGCGAAGTAATCTGTCGGTACAATTTTTCGGTAAGCTGTCCGCCAAGTATCTAGATTAACCCGTGCGATTGCAGGTGCATCAGCGATTTTAGCTTCTCTCACAATCATCAGAAAATACTCCTTTCGAGTCCGGAAATTCTATTTTCAAGTCTAGGCCAACTATATGATCGCGCCCTTCTAGTTTAGCTCGATACAGCGCTCGATCAGCCTGTCCAATTAACTCCTCAATCGATAAACCAGCAGCAGGTATCGTAGTAGCGATACCTATACTAAGAGTTATAAACTTACTTACCTTGGAAGCAGCATGAAAAATTGCCGCTGCTTTCAAATCGCTGCGAATTGCTTCAGCTACCTGCTTTGCTCCTTCCACATCAGTTCGCGACAAAATTACCGCAAATTCTTCGCCGCCGTAGCGGGCGGCTAAATCTCCTGCCCGCTGAGCATTGCTAACTAAAATCTGGGCTACTTTTTTTAAACATTCGTCGCCTCCTTGATGCCCGTAATGATCGTTGTAAAGTTTGAAAAAATCGATATCGCACAAAATTAAAGACAGCGACTCTTTTTCTCGCTCCATCAACTGCCATTCTAACTCCAATTTTTTGTCAAAACAACGACGGTTGGGAATTTGAGTCAATCCATCCACCGCAGCGAGCCGCTGTAATTCCATGTTAGCTGCTTCTAATTCTAATTTGGCTTGTTCTAAAGCTAAATTTTGCCGAGCTAATTCTTCACTTTGCCGTTTTTGTTCTTCGTACAAAAATCGGAGTGAAGCTTCAGCTTGTTGCAATTCTTGCTCCGCATATTTGCGCTTGACAAATTCCCCTAATTGAGAACCTACCACAGCTATTATCTGAAGTAAATCTTGATCCGGTGGCAGTTCTTCCCGGCAAAAAAAAGTCATTACTCCTACAACTTGGCCCCTAGCGTGAATGGGGAAACCGAATCCCGATCGCAGTCCCACTTCCTCAGCCAAACGCGATCGCACGAAATTGGGATCGCCCACAAGATCGGTAATCCACTGCGTAGAACCGCTCTTGGAAACCGCTCCGGGCAAACCCTCATCCCCAGCCAAAGTAATCTGCTGATCGTTTTCGGCAAACTCCCTAACTTCCTCCGCTGCCTGCCAAACTGCCACGCGCCGCCAACAAGGAGTTTCGTCGATCGGACAGCAGAGTTCCAGGTACCAAAGCGGATCTTTTTCAGATTTTATTTCCGCACCCACTCTAGTTTCTTTCTCTGCCTCTGCAGGCGTCCAAAGTTCGCCAATATCCCACCCAAAACTTTGGCAAATAGCTTGCAAAATTCTCGGAGTTGCGCTATTTAGAGAACTTGATTCTGACAGGATATGAGTAACAGCATACTGCGCTTCTTGAGAATTTTTTATACGCAGTTGCTTGGTAATGTCTTTGCCGATATAAACAAAATCTTGTATAACCTCGCTATCTGCATCCTTGCTTCCTGTGATTGTCTCAAAAGTAGAGCATGAAAACGCGACAATCAGCTTTAAACCTATTTTCGTTTGGCAAGCTACTTTTACTTGAGGCCAATATTGGCTTTTAAGTGCAGGAGGTAGCTGGCTGACTTTGCGTAATAATTTCTCCTCAGCCGTAATTATTGATAGGGATTGGCCGATTAATTCCGATTCGGTATATCCAAATAATTGCTGTGCAGCTTGATTCACTTTTTTGATTTGGCCCGATGTTCCTGTTACGAACAAAACATCACCTAGGGAATTAATAATTTTGTCAATGTAATCGCCAGTCGCCGCTAAGTAATCGACTTTCATACTGTTTTCGTTGACAGCCTGAACCATGATTTTATGAGCTGCAATGCTATCTGTCACATCTTCGCATAAAATAATTAATCTGTCAGCATTGGCTTGTCCCTTATAACCAAATATGTACAAATTCAGATACAAATAAGATCCGTCTTTGAGAACTCGGTTAATTGATTTTAACTGAAAGTCTTGTTCTCGTTCTTCAATAATATCTTCAAGGATTCCTTCAATTCCAATCAGTTCAGGAAAACTATCGCGCACGTCTTTTCCTTCGGCTACTTCTTCATGAATGTAGGCAAAATCTTGCACTTTCAAAGATATTTCTTTAATCTTGAGTTCGCGATCGACTGCGAGGTATGCCATCCTGCGTAAGGATAACAGCTTATAAAGAAGAATATTAATACTTCTGGCGCTGCTCTCTACAGTTAATGTTGGAAGTATTTCGTTATTGTAGAGCATCACTCTCCAAGGTTAGCAGGTAAAGTTAGTTGTTGTTTGGCTGCTATTTCTCATGGGATTTTTTATAATGGCAGATATCATCACCTGTTACCGCTGCCTAATTTATGGAAATAGTACACTTTGGATTCTCCAAGCAGTTTTTGTTTATTTTAATGAGATGGCAAAATATTAATTTAACCAACTTTTTTTGAGAAAGCGCAGTCAAAATCAGCTTAGATTGAAGTTGAGATTTATGAACAATACGTAGTGGTTGGGACTATTTGTGCCACACATTTTAATTGTAAATTCCCCGATATGGCTTACAACCGCTAAAGTTGAAGAACAGCACAGTTTAATTCAAATGTTTGCTCTAATTAGCACCATTCTTATAGACTTTACCTCCCCTAGGTATTTGTGTCAATTTTTGTAAAGAAAGTGTTACCTCTAAGTGATATAGTATCGAAGGATTTGTATAAAAGCTTAAAAATACTCTACTAAATGCTGAGACTTATTACCGACTTTGACGGCCCGATCATGGACGTGTCCGATCGCTACTACCTAGTTTACCAGTATTGTCTCGCCGAGACTCAACGTGAGGGGCAACCAGTGCGCGAACTCCCCAAGGCAGAGTTTTGGGACATGAAACGCGCGCGGGTTCCCGAAACCGAAATCGCAATTCTCTCAGGATTAGACGCAGCCCAAGCCCGCGATTTTGCCCAGAAACGCCGTCAAACTGTCCACACCCTACCCTACATGATTTACGATCGACCAGCTCCCACCGCTGTCGAAACTCTCGAAAAGGTGCAGCGCACTGGAGTAGACTTAGCGGTGATGACCATGCGCCGGGTTAGGGAACTAGATGAAGCCTTCAACCGCTGCAATTTAGGGCAATTTTTCCCCGAAAACCGCCGCTATTGCCTCCCCAACGATTACGTTAAAACCGGGGATGTCAAAGATAAGCCCATGTTGATGGCAAGAGCTCTGGCCGAACTCCCGCCGGCTTCTGACACTTGGATGGTTGGCGATACGGAGGCAGACATCATAGCAGCAACAACGCACGGTGTCAAGGTAATTGGTGTTTTGTGCGGAATTCGCGATCGCACCCAACTAGAAATGCACCAACCGGATTTAATTGCTAACAATTTGAGTGAAGCAGTTGAGATTATTTTAGGTGGCAATAGTTAGTCATTAGTCATTAGTCATTAGTCATTAGTCATTAGTTATTAATTGTTAGCTGATGTTATTTCTCAGAGGTCTTGATTTCACAGTTATTAGTTGTTGGCTGCTGACTAATGACTGCTGACTAATAACTGCTGACTAATGACTGCTGACTATCGCAGAAAACCGCTGACCAGCCACAGAATTAAAAACGTAAACAAAGCGATAAATTTCTCTGTTGTTATAAATGCCGGACTGACCAAAGAACCCAAAAATCCTCCCAGCAACAAGCCTATAACCAAGCCAGCCACAGTCAGCAGCACAGCCCGACCAAATTTTTGTTCCTTGCGATTAACAAAATAAAGACAAGAGCCGACCCCAAGAGCCAGAGTTAACTGTAGTAAACCATCATTAGCTGCCGGATAAATACTCAGTCCGCCTAAACCCACATACACCCCAGCCGGCCACAAAATGTCCGATCGACTAGGAGTATCGATTAACCGCTGCAACCAAGCTGGGCTGCCACTAGGAGGAGAGGGAGTAAAGCTTGGGGGTGGGGGAGTCAGCCGTTCGGGAAAGCGAATGCGTTCGGGTACTTTAATTTTCCCTTCCTGTCGCTGCCGCAGGCGATCCATGAGGATCGCGTCGTAAGCTGCTTCGATCAATTCCAAACGTTTCTTGTCACCGCTGTACTGCTCGCCTAGGCGCGTGCGGGCCTCTTGCACTTCATCAAAGGAAGCATCTTCATCGACTTCAAGCAGTTGATAGGGAGTTGGCTCACTCATGGTAATAACCCGCTGAAGACTCTCGTTATAGAGCAATCTTAACAAGAGAGGAAAGCGGGGCGGGATCTCTGCCGCTTTCCCAAAAGTTTTGCTGCTAGTTTTTGGTGCTTTAAAACAGGAACCAGCAAACCTTACGAAAATAGAAACTAGAAGGCATTTGGCATTCGTAAATAAAAAATAATGAATCCAAAGATTTTTATTTTTATCTTGGCCGTGTAAAATTTTACCTTCTGCCAAATGCCCTCAGAAGGGACTTGTCCTGCAGGCACTCACAATTCCCGACCACTGGACTTTTTTAAGTCGATCGCGGCGGTACGAAAAAAAGCGAGCTGAGTCAGAATAAGTACAGAAAGGAGCGATCGCCACTTGAGAAAGATCGATTCCCAACTGCTGCAATTGCAGAGCATTGCAGAGGCGAACATCCAAGCGTACTTTTCCCGGTTCTGGATCCGGTAAGACAGGCGTTTCCGGGAGTTGGTGCAAAAACTCTAGAATGCCGTCTGCTGTCGCACTAACGGCACTCTTAGGAGCAATGGTGGCTCCCAGTTCCGCTGCTACTTCCACAGATACCTGGTAAACCTCTCCAGCGATCGCCGGCCCCATAGCAATCTTCAGATTTTCTAGTTGACTGCCTTGTGCCACAAGTTGAGCGATCGCCTCTGGTAATATCTTAGCAGCAGTCCCGCGCCAACCCGCGTGAACCGCAGCAACGAGTCCGGTGCGATCGTCAGCAATCAGCACCGGCACGCAGTCGGCCGAGCAAACCCACAGCGCCTCCAATTCTCGATCGGCAACCAAGCCATCAGCCTCAGCATAGCTTGGGGCACCGGTTTCCGGGGCCGGAGCCACAACCGGGGACAAATCACTCGTTTTGAGTACCGCATTGCCGTGTACCTGTTGGAGTCGGTAAACCTTAGCTCCCGGTTCGAGAACTGCCGTCAGATCGATCGGCCCCAGGGGCGAGAAATCGCGCGTAAAAAAGCCGTGAGACCAGCGAGAAAGCAAGCTGCAAGTCAGATAAGGCAAGCCTTCAGAACTCTGCCAGTCCCAACTGATACCGTCAGGTCCTCCGGCGCATTCAGACTCAGGAAAATTTGTCAAGTGATCGCCAGCTACAGTCATGAAACCTATCCTTACCCAAGCGCATCATTTAGCTTGTATTCTAAACAATCAAAAATTTTGTCTGCGAAGTTTAAAGGCAGGGCTAGCTTTTAGGCAAAAATCACGATCGGTCGGCGGTTTTAGGACGACGGACTGCGCCGAAATTTTGCAGAACCCCAGAAATATAGGCAACTAATTAACATAGACGAACGCCAAAGCGCTATCATCAGTGTGGCCGTCACAGACTTCTCGGCAAGTGCCATCGGGATCAAAAAAACCGGATATCGATCGCGAGTGAATGCGTAAGGCATTTGAGCTTGTTCTATGTGCAAAAAAAATTGCCTCAAGCCCGGTAAAATCAGTTAGGCCTGTATATAAAGACAAGGATTGCCATACATTCGATCCTGACTTCGAGATCCTTGTGCCCCCTGTTGAGTTGGGAAAAAAAATCGTGAAACCAGTTCCAGACAAGCAAATAACAGCCCCTTTGAACACCAAACAGCAAAAAAATAAGCCTACAGGCGCCCGGACTCGATCGCGCCTTTTGTCCGATCGCTCACTGCTGGTGGGACTGGGTTGCCTTGCCAGTCTGGGACTGCTCAGCAAAGGTCTAGTTTGGGCTCAAGCCGAAACTCCGCCAGCAGAACAAGCCGTCCCCGGCGCAGCAGACCTCCAGCCATTATTTGAAGCTCCTCTCCCGCCCCCGGAACCCGAATACAGCCAAGGGTCGCCCGAACCATACCCTGAACCGCAGGCAGAAGTTCCGCCGTCCGAGCCTTTCGACGCCGCACCGCCCAGTGAGCCGGAGTACGCCAGCGAACCACCTCCCACCCAATATTATCTGCCAGAACCCGCGCTGATTCCCCTGCCAGAAGCGACGGCCCAGGAGCCGCCTTTTGAAGCGCCAGTTAACCCAGCCCACGCTGAAATCGACCAAACAGACTACAGCGTTGGCGCTACCAGCGACTACGAAGCGCCAACCAGAATAGAGTTTGCAGAACGATCGACCGGCTGCGAAGGAGAAGGCGGTTTGTGCGCGCCTCCTCCTGTTTCCGAGCCGGTGACGGCAGATGCAGGAGAACCCAGCTACAGCCCGGAAACTCCGATAGCAGGCGACGGCTATATAGCAGCCCCTCTTCCTCGAAATCTGCCAGAAAACCTTCCGGGCGATGTTCGGGAAACTGTGGTAGGAAATAGTAGCGGAAATCCTGTCAGTAAAATCGGTCAAGCCGTTCAACAAATAGGCAGCCAGGTTTGGGGGGGTTCAAACCCGCCCGAATCTGCTTACGCACCCCCGCGCTACTCGGCTAACGCAGGATACTCCGCAGACGCAGGATACTCCGCAGACACTGGATACTCTGCTAACATCGGCTACTCCGCAAACACTGGATACTCCGCAGACGCTGGGTATTATGGCGGATCAGGATCTTACGGCGGCGGCGCTCCAGCGCCCAGCATGGGACTCGGACCGGTTCAAGTCGGTGCCGTTAGTGTCAGCAGCGGCAGCAATACCGGTTTTGCTTACTACAATCTCACGCCGCGTCCTGCAGGCCTGCCCGGAAATGGCAACACCAGCTTGCTGTTTCCGCTATCTATTGCTTCGGCAATTACTTCGCCGTTTGGGTGGCGGACTCATCCGGTTATGGGCTACGGCAGGTTTCACACCGGAACTGACTTGGGAGCCCCGATGGGAACGCCCGTACTGGCGGCCTATGCGGGTCAAGTGGCGATCGCCGATTGGTTGGGCGGCTACGGTTTGACGGTGGTTCTCAACCACAGCAAAAAGTCTCAGGAAACTCTCTACGGCCACCTTTCGGAACTGTTTGTGAAACCGGGAGAGTGGGTGAAACAGGGAGAGACTATCGGCCGTGTCGGCAGTACGGGAATGTCTACAGGGCCTCACCTCCACTTCGAGGTGCGGCAAATGACTGACCAGGGTTGGGTGGCGATCGATCCGGGTTCTCAGCTAGAATTCGCTCTGGCAAAAATGATCGGCAGTTTGGAAACCGCCAAAGTACCGCAAATGCCGAAAATGGTGGAAATACAAACCGCTAGCGGACTCAAGGATTTGGAAAACGATCTGCCCCAGCTTCCACCTCTGCCGCTGGGAATGGACATCGAAGTTCACAACCTCCAGCCGCCATTCCCCGAACTCTTAAAAGCTGACATTTCTAAGTCCAAAGATACAGAAGCCGTCAAACCCAAAACTCAGAAGCAAGCTAACAGGTAAAAATTGGTGATTGCCTAAATTAATTTTCTTGTGGAACGGTCGAAAAGCCCACCCCACAAGAAAATTTATGTTTGGTGCAACGAACAGACGACCTCGTTGCTTTTCCTCGTTACCAGGCTTTTTCGCGTAACGAGGAAAAACTGATAAAAAATGGTAACTTGGAGCTTATGCTAATAGCGCAGCATTTGTGGGAATTAATTTTATTTCTGATTATTTTAGTCGGACCGATTCCCTTAAGCTTGTCTCTTGCCTTTGAGAATCAGAAAGAAAACAATAAGTATTCATTTCCCCATTTTCTCCTCGTACTCCTGGCAGGATGGAGTATTGCACAAGTTTGTATCGGCTTGCTTTTAGGAAGTGCCGAGCGCCTAAATATTGCTGCGGTGATTATAGCAGAAATTTTGATTTTTGCGCTCGGCTTCATCCTAATTTATACAAAAAACCACAAAACTTTTATCTTCTCTGAGTGGCCGATTCCCCAACTCAAGCAACCTCTGAGCAAATCCGAACGCCTAATTATTTTTGCTACTGCTATTGCAGGATTTTTGCTGTTACAAATTCTCGCAACCAAACCCACAACCAATTATGATTCATTGTGGTTTCACCTACCTGCGATCGCCCGATGGTATCAAACCCATTTATTTACCTTATTAGATGCCGCAGGAAATTGGATTTTTGAACAAGAACAAGCCCGAGTATATCCTTACAATTGGCACGTTTTATCTGCTTTGTGTGTACTCCCATTCCGAGAAGACTTTCTCGCAGCTTTTCCCCTGCTAATTGCGTGGGTACTTGAGGGAATTGCAGTCTATCTATTAAGCGTAAAATTCGGAGCAACCCGAATTCACGGTATGGCAGCAGCATCTTTAGTATTGACAGTACCGATGATGCTTAACCAAGTCAACACCATTCACCCAGACTTACCGCTAGCTGCAATATTTACAGTAGGTTTGTATCTTGGCTTCTCCTATCACAGCAGCCGATCGCAATCCGAACTTTCCCTATTTTTGGCAGCCGCAGGAATGCTAGCTGGCATAAAAATCACTGGCATAGTCTATGCAGCCTCACTTTTAGGAGGATTAGCAATATTAGAAATAAAAAGATTCGCGGTTAATAAAAAATCTACACCAGCTCCTTTGAGAATTCGCCACTTTCTCAAACCAGTCTTGCTGTGGGGCGTAGCTTGTTGCTTGCTTTTAGGAGGTTTTTGGTATGCGAGAAACTTGCTGCAAATCAATTATCCTGTCAGCGAAGTCGGGGATATTAAAATTCCTTTAGAGCCTGTTCCCTTACCGTCTCCCGTACCTGGGTCAACACCTCCGGTACAGCAGCCACCCGCTTCGCCACTGCTAAAGATTTGGCAAAGCACTTTAGCAGCTCAATTTAATCCCAGCAATTTTTCCCACTGGCAAACTGTCGGCTTACAAATTATCATTAGATTGCAACTGCCCTTTCTGGCGATGGCACTTCAGGTATTGGCAGCACCTCTTGCGTTTATTCAGGGTAAAAATAGAATAATTAATCAAAATAATATTATTTTAATAATACTTCTCGCCAGCACAGCAGTTCTGTATTTAATTACACCTTACACCTCCGGGACTGTCGGAGAGTCTATCGGTAAACTCAGCCCTATACTCGGTTTTAACCTCAGATACGGATTTCCCTTTTTAAGCGTACTCGCCATCGCCGCAGCAGCTACAGCAACTCTCTTGAAAACTCAAAATCAAGTTGTTCTAGCAGTGGTTTTGATTAGTGGTTTTTTCGGAATTACTAGCAACACAATTTTTGATTATATTAAAAATGCTTCTTTCACCGGAGATAGTATTGTTTGGGGGAGTTTATTGATTGACAATTTTAAGTCTAATCCAGTAGAAACTATTAATAGTATCTGGAAAATATTAGCTCCGAGTTGGCAATATATATTACCATATCCGATATTTTATATTGTGTCACTGACTCTAGCTGCGATATTTTTTAAAATAAATCCTGGCTTCGGATGGCTGAATCATATATTTCCAAGTCGCAAAAAATCAATTTACATAGTAATAATTGTTGTGTGTATAGGATTGATAGTAGTTGGTCATTGGAGGGAAAAGCGAGATATTGCACGCACCGAACTGTATCGTGGTATTTACGAGTATATTGATAAAAATACAGGACCTGATGAAAGAATAGGCTTCTTTTTAAGTTCGCGCAGCTACCTGTTTTACGGGAGAAATTTGGACAGAAAAGTTTTATATGTGCCGTTTAGACCAGATCGACTTTCGGCATGGATTGACAACCTGCGACAACATAAAATTAGGACTGTGGGATTCGGGCCCCTGACTGAGACAAACGCAGCTACCAGAAAAGCTTTATCTTGGCTGACAAGTGCCCAGGGCCCGCTGCAACCAGTTTTTGGGAAAAATTTTAATACTGAGTCGGTGTTATATCGCTTGAAAAATTAAAAGTTATTAGTTACCATGAACCAAGCTAAAACTCTATTTTCAATTATTGTTCCGACCTACAATCGCCCCGATAAATTAGCGGCGTGTATTCAGTCTTTTGTTGAAATTGAATATCCGCGCGATAAATTTCAAGTTATCGTGGTCAACGATAGCACCGAAATCTCTGTAGAAAATACCATTTCCCCTTTTCAAAATCAGCTAAATATCAAACTTCTGACACAACCCAACTCCGGCCCTGCAAAGGCGCGAAATACTGGGTCTTTTGCCGCAGAAGGCACATTTTTAGTGTTTACAGACGATGACTGTACTGTGGGGGCAGATTGGCTGCAAAACCTGGAAAAGCGATTTGTGGAAACACCAGATTGCTTAATCGGAGGTCGAACTGTAAACGCGCTGCCGGATAACATCTATTCTACTGCCAGCCAGCAACTGATCGATTACCTTTATAGTTACTATAATGCTATTGGTGATCGCGCCCAATTTTTCACTTCTAACAATTTTGCACTTCCCGCTGAGGCTTTCCAAAAAATCGGCGGCTTTGACACGACTTTTTCTCTAGCGGCTGGAGAAGACCGAGAATTTTGCGATCGGTGGTTGCATTCGGGCAATGCCGCAATTTACGCTCCCGAAGTTATAGTCTATCACTCCCATGCACTAACTCTTCGCAAATTTTGGAAACAGCAATTCAATTATGGTAGAGGTGCTTTTTTGTTTCAGCAAATTATCTCGAAACGCGGGGCTAATGGGAAACTACAACATCCGTCATTTTATTGGAACTTGCTAACTTATCCATTTTTCCACGCACCGGGCTTTCAAAAGCTATTAATTACTGCATTATTTTTAGTTTCTCAGGCGGGAATTGCTGCGGGATTGTTTTGGGAGAAAAACAAATTTGGTGAGGAATAGAGTTTGAGTATTTAACCGCAGAGAACGCAGAGAGAGAATTACCCCTCTTTTGCCACTTTCGGCAGGAAATAATCTGGGATGGTTATAGCATAAGACTTTTACCAAAAATCTTGATTTCAGCCATTCAGTTAGATAATAAATGCTCAAATCCTTGCTCTATCTACAGTTGAAAATTTGGCTCTCATTTTTAATTTCCCAGAGTGACAAAAGAGGGTTACAACGGTTCCCGCTGTTATGAGGTACAATAACAACAATGAGCCAACCAAGTTTTTAAATGTTGAGAATTTTTAAGTTGATGGTACCTGCAATTATTGTATCAATCATAAAGGTGGTAGTTAGACCGAACCTATGTAAAAAACATTTGAGTGGTGACCACCACAGTTCAATGGAGTAAAAATCTGGGGAGTATGGGGATAAACACCTAAATCAATTTATCTGGGAAGCAAGTTGAGTTGAACTCAAAGTCTAATGATTAAAAACTTTTCACAATTGAGCGGTTTCTCCCCTGCTCTTTAGCTTCATATAATACTTTATCAGCCGCAGCAATCAAGATTGAGGGGTCCGAGGTGTCCTGGGGAACTACACTGGAAACGCCCAGACTCAAGGTGACGTATTTATTAACAGCAGATTGAGCGTGGGCAATTTTAAGATTTAGAACTTCATTCCGCATCGCCTCAGCGACTTTTAGCGCTCCTTCAGCTTTTGTATTAGGTAGAATTACAGCGAATTCTTCACCTCCGTAACGAGCCAATATATCTGCCGGACGCTTAATAGCACGGCTAATAGCTTGAGCGACTTGCTGTAGACAGAAATCCCCGGCTAAATGACCATAAGTATCATTGTATTTTTTGAAATAATCAATGTCACCTAAAATCAAAGATAAGGGTAATTGATCTCGTGCCATCCGTTGCCACTCTTTATTGAAAGATTCATTGAACTGACGACGATTAGCGACTCCTGTTAAGCTATCTAAAGAGGCGAGACGCTGTAGCTTGATATTAGCTTCGACCAAAGCAGATTCAGCTTGTTTACGATCTTTAATTTCCTGTTGTAGCAATGTATTTTGCTCGGCGATTTTCTGTGCTTGCTTCTGAAGTTGGAGATACAGATTGCGGATAATTAGTTGGTTTTTAATGCGAGCTAAAACTTCGGCTGACTGAAAGGGTTTGGTAATGTAATCTACCCCTCCAGCATCAAAGGCTTTTACTTTATCAAATACATCATCGAGAGCGCTGATAAAAATTACTGGAATCTCCGCTGTTTGTGGATGAGTTTTGAGCAACGAGGAAACCTTATAACCATCCATTTCTGGCATCAAGATGTCAAGTAAAATCAGAGCGGGGGGAGAATTTTGGGCAACTTTTAAAGCTAGCTGACCGTTAATTGCCTTCCGGACTTGATATCCAGACTCGGTAAGGATAGCGGACAAAACTCGGAGGTTGTCTGGATGATCGTCAACGATGAGGATGTCCCCAAAGGAAGCGGGTACTTGATTACTATTCATTAATAGATGCTCGGATTAGATCAAAAAGTATATCTAAGCGAAAGTTATTAACCAAATCTGTGAGGGTGTGTGCTAAACTTGCCTCGCTTTCGGGAATTTGGTCAATTAACTGCAATATTAACTGATCGTTACCACAAAGCACCTCTTGTCGGAACTGTGCCATCCACTCAGAAGGCATAACGTTTAGATCCTCTGGTGTTAAGTTTCTCGGTGTTACTGGCTGGGATGAGCTATGCTGCAAATCCTTTTGATAGATATAACGGACTCCTAAGTGTTGAGCCATCTTGTCAAATAGCATCGACTCTCGGAAAGGCTTATGTATAAAGTCATCGCAGCCTGCTGTCATAATCTTGGCTCGATCTTCGTCAAAAGCACTAGCAGTTAAAGCAATAATTTTTGTTGCGTTAGTAGGTGATGAGTTGGCAGGTAAGTTGTGCTTCTCTCCAGCTATTCCACTTTGCTGTTCCAAAGCTTTTATTTCTCTAGTTGCTTCGTAGCCATCCATGACGGGCATTCGCATATCCATCCATATTAGATGCGGTTTCCAAGTTGACCACAAAGCGATCGCTTCTTGACCGTTAACCGCTTCTCGCACTTCAAATCCTAACGGTTTGAGTATTTTTAAGAGCAACTGACGGTTCTCTTCGACATCCTCAACAACTAGAATGCGGTACACAGGTTGATTTGGCTCTAATCCAATAACCGGCTGGGTAATCGATAAACTCTTCTCATCAGGTTCAGCAACCTCGCTCGCGAGGATACCAAATGTGAACATTGTTCCCTGACCGAGTTGACTGCTGACCGCAATCTCTCCTCCCATCATCTCTATGAATTGTTGGCTGATGGGTAAGCCCAACCCCGTTCCTTGCATCGATTTGCGACCTGCTTCTGTTTGGACGAAAGGGTCAAATAAAGTATCCAGTTCATTGGGGGCAATGCCGGGGCCAGTGTCTTCAATTTCAAACAACAAATAGGTTTTGGAGCTGAAGTTTTGGAGGTCAGATTTTTCGGATATCCGACCCTTTTTAACTCGCAATGCAATGTGACCGAAAGCAGTAAATTTTATGGCATTCCCCAAAATATTAATTAAAACTTGACGCAATTTATTTTCGTCAGCTTGCACGTATTGGGGAATATTTGATGCTGGTGGTTCAAAGGTTAGCTGCAAGCCTTTGGAAATCGCTTTGAGTTTTAGCATCTGTTCTATATCGTTCAGTAGCTGATACAGGTCAAAGCGATTTTCATTGAGCATAGTTTGACCTGCTTCAATTTTGGCCATTGACAAAATATCGTTGATTAAATTGAGCAAATGTTCGCCACTACGATTGATGATTCTTAGCTGTTCTTTTTGCTCAGAGGCAACGGAACTACTGCGAACCATCACCTGGCTAAAACCGAGAATGGCGTTGAGAGGAGTACGCAGTTCGTGGCTCATGTTGGATAGGAAGCGGCTTTTAGCAATGGATGCAGCTTGGGCGGCTTGGAGCGCTTTTTGCAAGGCTGCTTCTGCCTTTCTGCGTTCGCGAAGCGCAGCTTGCTGTTCGCTGACATCTATGGCATGACCTACGGCACGAATTGCTTGTCCGTTGGTATGTCGCGCGATCGTGCCATAATCGGATAGGTAAACGTAGTGACCATCTCGATGGCGAAGTCGGTATTCCAACACGTAATAACTTTGAGTTTCGTTCGCAAAGGCTTCAGATAGTTGCTGAGAAATTTTGGGGAAATCTTCTGGGTGAAGGTGTTCGTTCCACCACTGGAACTTAGCTTCAGCTTCTTCAGGAAGGTATCCAACGAGTTCAAACAATCCCCGCGTCCGTAAAACGATATTCTGCTTGAGATCCCAGTCGTAAATAAATCCTTTTACTGCCGATGCTGCTAGTTGAAAACGCTCGTTGCTTTGTTGCAGCGCTTGCTCCATTTGCTTGCGATCGCTAATATCGAAAGCTAAACCTTGAAGCACTTGAGTCTTTCCGTCAGCGCAAAAAACGAGATTGGCTCGATCTCTGAGCCAGAGCGTTTTGCCATTGCGAGTTATCATGCGATACTCGACGCTCAATGGCTCTCCCGTAGAAATTGTGGTGCTGACAGCTTGCCAAACGCGATTGCGATCGTCTGGATGTACGAAATCAGCCCAACTATTAAAGAAGCCAGCAGACCACTCTTCTGAAGGAATTTCCAGCAATTGTTGCAGTTGCGGGCTGATATAAGCGTTCTCGGTTGTTGTCTCAATTGGAGAGATATAAACGACTCCTGGAATTTGCTCAACCAAGGTGCGATATTTATGCTCTGCCCGTTCGAGCTTTTCTTCTGCAAGTTTGCGATCGGTAATATCTAATATCACCCCATGCCAAACTTTAGAACCATCTTCGCGGCATTCGGGTTGAGCTTGGGCGCGCAGCCATCTTTGTTTTCCAGAAGGAGTTATATTGCGCCATTCAGAAGTGAGAGGTTGCACGTTTTGAACGGCGCGAACAACTGCTTCTTGATGCTCAGGTTCGTCTTCAGAAGAAAATTGCTTCAAAAGGGTACTTTGCTCTTCTAGTGCCTGCTCCGGGTCAATTTCAAACATATCTCGGCAACCGAGACTGATATATTCAAACTTGGCCGAACCATCGGGATAGTATCCGTAGGAGTAAAGGGTTCCCGGAATGCTAGCCGTTAGGTGTTTGAGCCGACCTTCGCTAAGGCGCAGTGCTTCTTCTGCTCGTTTGCGATCGCTAATATCTTCGATAATGTACGACAATCTCGGACGACCGCTGGAGCCAATGGAAATCGGGCAAACGCTGGCAGAGAGCCACTTTTGTCCTGTAGGAGTTTCGCGACAGTATTCAAATCTAACCGGAACTTGAGTTTTTACAGCTTCCCTGTAGCGGCCCAGCCAAAGTTCTAAAAGCGATCGCGGCACTCCCGTTCGGCTAACGAATTGATTCTGCAATGCTTGTGGAGTGGTGCTTAATAACTGCCCTGTTGCTAGGTTAGCAGACAGAAGCAAAATATCATCTTCATACAGCTCTACAATGCCCATCATCATGACGCTACTGTTGAAGAAAGCTCGCAGAGTAGATTCGCTCTGTCGCAACGCTGCTTCCATTTGTTTCAGTTCGGTGAGGTTACGCAAACTCACCACCACACCTGAAATAGTGCCATCTGTCTCTACATAAGGAGCGTAGGTAACGCTGACAAATTTCTCTTCGCCGTTTAAATATTTAACCCACAGTTCGTATTGGACGATTTCTCCAGTTAAACATCGATCTAGATTGGGTTTGAGTTGAGTTTCAAACAGCTCTCCACCCAAAATTTGACTAATAGTATGTCCGACTATCTCTTCCTGACGGTACTGATGCCAAGTCAAGTAAGCTTGATTAACAATTTGATAGGTATAATTGCAATCGATTAAACAAATTGCATCAGTAGTAGTAGCAACAATCTTTTCGTAGCGTCGCAAGTTTTCTTCAGCCAGTTTGCGAGAATTAATATCTATTCCTACTGCTTGTAACTCTATTAAGCGACCGTTGCTATCAAATATGCCTCGGTTAGTCCAGTGCGTCCAACGAATTTTTCCGGCAATAATCACTCGGTTTTCAAGCGTAACAACCGGATTTTGCCAACTGATTTTATTGACGCATTGAACCACATATTCCCGGTCTTCCTCAAGCACAATGGGTTCATAGTGATATCCCACAAGTTCTTCCCGCGTTATGCCAAAAAATTGGCAGTAAGCTTCGTTGACATAAGTAAAAGTGCCATCGGGTAACAACCGAGCAATGAGTTCTGTCTGATCTTCAAGAATGCCACGATAACGCGCTTCGCTTTGCCGCAGGGCCTCTTCTGCCTGTTTAGAAGCAGTTATATCAGCAAACGAGCATACAACTCCCTTAGGAAGAGATTCATCAGATCGAAATATAGGTCGAGTATTAATGGAAATCCAGGTAAAACTACCATCGGGTTTGTGGACTCCCATCACCACGTTAGAGAAAGCTTTACCCGTTCGCAGCGTCACCATTGCCGGGTGTTCTTCTCCGGGGAAGGGGGAACCGTCTTCGCGAACGGTTCGCCAAGCGGGATCGAGGGAAGTGCGCCCCATCATTTGCTTGCGAGACAAGCCCAAAATGCGTTTTGCACTGGCATTACAAGTACGAATCGCACCATTAGCATCTTGCAAGACAATACCCTCTGCCATCGCTGTTATCACAGTACGGTAGCGTTCTTCGCTTTCTTGGAGGGCGGCTTGCGCGCGCTTGCGTTCGGTGATGTCCCGCACCAGACACACAACCTCATCAGCACCGCTTTTGACAATGCGCGTTTCGTAGCTGTGGATACCATCCGGTTTTTCCAGGTCGTGTTCGTAAATTTGTAGCGTTCCGGTTGCCGCTACTACTTGGAAACATTCGAGCAAGTCGGCTTTAATTTGTTCGGGAATGGGGGTGTCTTGTAACTTTGTGCCAATTAGCATTTCGCGCGGCACCAACAAGGAGGTGTCATTTCCTGCCACATCTAAATAAGTGCCATCTACTCGATGCCTAAACATCAAATCGGGGATGGCACTCAAAAGCGCCTGCATTCGTTCTTCGCTTTGTCGGAGAGCGGCTTCTGTCTTCTTGAGTTCGGTAATATCTGTCGAAATACCGCACAGGCCATAAACATCGCCGTCAGAATTTTTTAGAGGAACTTTGGTCGATAAAACGTGATGCAGCTCTCCATTACTATCAATTCCAATTTCCTCAAAGCGATGGACGACACCGCTGTTTGTTACGCGATCGCAAGTTTCTTTGTAAGCTAGAACAAATTCTTCAGCAAAAAATTTGCAATCGTTCGCTCCGATAATTTCAGATGCGCTACACCCAAAAAATTCCTCAGTTAAGCGATTGACATAGACGTAGGTGCCATTCAAATCTTTGATATAAATACAAGCACCTGCATTATCTAGGACGATTGATAGTTTAGCTTCGCTGCGCCGTAATTGGTCTTCTATTTGCTTGCGTTCCTCAATTTCCTGCTCTAATTGAGCATTTGTTTGAGTCAGTGCAGCCGTGCGTTCTTGTACCTGAGTTTCTAGAAGTTGATTGTAATCTTTTAAAAGTTGTTCTGATTGTTTGCGCTCGGTAATGTCAGTAAGAGTGCCGATGTAACCGATGATGTTATCATCAACATCTTTTTCCGCGATCGCTTGTGCCAATACCCAGATAATGGTGCCATCACGTCGCTGTAAGCGGAGTTCGCAGTAATAGGGAATGCCTTGTTGTACGAAGCTATACCAAGCAATAGTAACGCGATCGCGGTCGTCTGGATATAGCGTTGTTGCCCAACCCTCACCGATTAATTCTCCTAGAGAAAGCCCGGTCATCTCTAAACAGCTTTCGTTGCCGTACACGCAATAGCCTTGAGTATCGTTACGGAATATGCCAACAGGGGCAGTTTTCGCTAAAGTAGCAAAGCGTTGTTCGCTTTCCTGCAATGCTTTTTCTGCTTGTTTGCGTTCCGTAATGTTGGTAACAATTCCGGTGGCAAACCAGTAATCTTCAGACTTATGCTTTTTAGCGAGCAAAGTGTTAGATAACCAAAGCAAATTGCCATTTTTATGGCAGAATCGATACTCTATAGTTATTTGCCGTCCGGCATACAAATCTTGCATTGCTGGCAGAACGATTGCCTCAATATCTTCGGCAGGAACTCTAGAAAGCCACAAATTCGGATCGGCAGCAAATTCTTCTCCTTTGTAGCCAAGAATCTCCTCTCCATTGGGAGAATAGTAGTCGTATTCCCAGACTTTATCGGGATGGATGCGGGCAGAGGAAATAAAAGCGGCTGTATTGTCAAGCACTTCTTTGAGTCTGGTTTCCGATGCTTTCAGGGCAACTTGTGCTTGTTTGAGCTCGCGCATCGCGGCTTGCCGTTCGGCAATTCCCTGCCGCAATTCCTTATTTGCTGTTGCGAGTAGGGCAGTACGTTCTATGACTCTAATTTCTAACTCGTCGTGAGCTTGTTTTAGCGCTGCTTCCGCAACTTTGCGCGCGCTGATATCGCG
Organism: Microcoleus sp. Pol12B4; assembly: GCF_036701385.1. Taxonomy (NCBI): domain Bacteria; kingdom Bacillati; phylum Cyanobacteriota; class Cyanophyceae; order Oscillatoriales; family Microcoleaceae; genus Microcoleus; species Microcoleus sp. Pol12B4. Next base: position 19,193 of record NZ_JAUBQR010000013.1, read on the forward strand.
AGCAACTGCCAAAACCGATTGCACCGAGCCATCGCTGCCAAACTCAGGAACCACGCGAGAAGCATAATAAGTTACCCCTGCAACCGATGGAATTTCGTATTCGTATTCAATGTTTTGCTCGCAACCCGTTTCAAATACTTGCTCAATGGCTGTTCGCCAAAGATTAACTAGCGTTTCGGGCGTACCAAACTCGTTAATAGTTTTACCGATAAATGCAGCGGGAGGAATTCCCGATTGTTTTTCAACCGTGGGGTTGATATAAAGATAGCGGCATTCCCGATCCAATCGCATGATAATGTCCGGCGCATTTTCTACTAAAGCGCGGAACTCTTGTTCTCGCTGTTGTAGAGCTGCCTCTGCTTTTTTGCGATCGGTAATATCGATTGCTACCCCGCCAACCAGCACTTGGCCCGATGAACTTGGCAGCGGAAACTTGTAAACCAAAAACTCACCAATGCTGCCGTCCGCGAGGGGAGCTAGCTCAATTACTTCGAGCGTTTGATTGGTTTCTACAACTTTGCGAATATTTTTTAAATATTCCTGCCCAAACTCAGCCGGATAGATGGAGAGGTCTGTTTGGCCAACTGAATAGTTGGTTGGCAAATTGAACATTCGGCAATAGGTTTGGCTGATGTAGAGCAGTCGCCCATCTCTATCCGTAATCCAAGCAGTGGCAGGGCTGTAATTCATAAATGCTTGGAAGCGGGCTTCACTTTCTTTTAAGGCTGCTTCTGCCTGTTTGCGATCGCTAATGTCGCGCAGAAAGACAGTAAAAACTTTTTCTCCTGCCAAGTCCAATTGGGAAATTGAAGCTTCAGCCGGAAATTCCGTACCATCTTTACGACGACCGATAATCTCGCCGCGCTTGCCCATCTTTCTTGCTGTATAGGTAGATTGGGCAAATTGCCTTACGTGCTGCTGATGGTTTGTCGCAAAGCGTTCTGGCAAAAGTCGGTCGAGAGTCTGACCGAGCATTTCCTCGGAAGTATAACCAAAAATCCGTTCCGATCCCTGGTTGTATAATGTAATGCGTTGGCTGGAGTCTACTGAGATAATTGCCTCGTCGGCAATGTCTAGAACCCCAGAGAGGCGTGCTTGAGAGGCTCGCAGTGCTTCCTCTGCGCGATAGCGATCGCTGATATCGCGAGCGCAAGCAAAATTGTATTCTTTCCCGTTAAATTCCAGGTAATTTAGCGTTATTTCTACGGGAATCACACTGCCATCTTTTCTGGATTGTTGAGAAGTAAATGAAAGTATTTTTTGCTCTTTAAGTTCTTGCCAATGCTGCGGCCATGACTCGATGGGAAAATTGGGATCGGTATCCCAGACGTACATCGATAGCAGTTCTTCGCGAGAATATCCAGTTTGCTTGCATGCTGCTTCGTTCGCCCGCAAAATTCTGGCATCGCGATCGACCCAGGCAAGGCCGAGAGAGGAGCGTTCGAGCGAAAAATCGGCCAATTGCAGTTGTTCTTCTATTTGCTTGCGCTCGGTAATATCTTCAAATAGATAAAGCCGTCCGAAATAGCGATCGCTTTCGTCGCGAATTTGTGTCGAAAAACGACGAATCGTGCGCCCATCGCGAAAAGGAATTTCATCTTCAACAACGGCTCGATTCTCTTCACTTTGCAACGGTTTACAGGATTCCGCAAAAGCCGGAACATCTGCAAGTACGGGCGCGCAGTGAGGAACGATATCGTTGTTTTTCAGTTGACCCCGCTGCATCTGTTCCTCAAGGTGTTCGATGCCCCAGATCGTGCAGAAGCGGTGATTGAAGTAGAGAATGTCATCGCTACGGTGATCTACAACAAAAAAAGCGAGTGGCGAAGCGTGAGTCATCGAACGCAGCAAAGTTTCTTTCCAGCGCAGCTCTGCTTCAGCCTTTTTGCTTTCTGTAATATCGGTAGAAGAACCGACCATTCTAATCGCATTGCCATCGTCATCCCAAAATGCCTGACCGCGATCGAGAATCCATTTATAAGTCCCGTCTTTACATAAAATGCGGTGTTCGGTTTGGTAAAAAGGTGTTTTTTTAGTAAAGTGATTTTCGATTGTTTCCATTACCCAGGTAAAATCGTCTGGATGGACTCGTTTAGCCCATTCATCTAGATAGTGGGAAATTTCGCAGTCTTCATAACCCAGTATTTTCTTCCATCGCGCCGAGAAAAAGATTTCATTCGTTCTGACATTCCAATCCCAAATTCCATCATTGTTACCCCGCAACGCTAACTGCCAGCGTTCTTCACTTTCTTTCAAAGCATTTTCCGCCTGCTTGCGCTCCGTGATATCCATACTGACGCCAAGTAAACGAGTGCGCGAATCGGGATCTACTAAAGGCGTTAAGGTGGTGAGAAAGCAACAACTCTGTTCTCCAAAAGGCAGATTCTCCTCGTAAGAGATTGTTTTGCCTTGCTGCAAACAGTCATGGTAGTGCGCTCGAATCGTAGTACCTGTATCGATGTCCCACAGTTCGTCCAGCCGTTTACCAATCCAATGCTCGGCCCAAGTTCCACTTGAGGTTTCAATGGCTCGATTCATGCTGACAACTTGAAACTCGCCATCCTCAAGCTGTTCCACCACCCAAAGGGTGTCTGTCACGGAGTTATAAAGGTTGCTTAAGAACTGCTCCCGCTCTTGAAGGGTTGCTTCTACCTTGATCCGCTCTCTAATTTCCTGCTCTAGTTCTCGATTAGCTGCCTCTAACTGTGCGGGACTCGGAAGCGCTAATACTTTTGGGATTAACGGCACCAGCACTATAGCTGTCACCACTGAAACCAATGCGGTGATGGCTTTGAGGCCGCCACTCAGCCAATAGGTAGGATGCCAAAGCGTCCAAATCTCCATCAGGTGAGTGGTGCCACAAGCGATGATAAAGGTGCTAAATAGCAGAAATATCCAAGGGTAGGGCAAATCTTGTCGCTTGCGAACAAAATAGAGCAGCGTAATGGGAATTGAATAATAAGCCAGGGCAATCAGCGAGTCGGAAGCGATATGAAGACTCACCAATCCTGGCTTCCAGAGATAGCAATGCCCGTGAGGGATAAACGGTGCTATAGCAAAAAGGTTTTTCCAAAGTTCCAGCATTTTTTTCTAACTGCAATAACGACTTTTGCGATCGCCCTGGGAGGGTGACAACCCGCCTGAAATCTTTATAGAGTAAAGATTTTGCTCACTTATGCTAAAAAAAGATAGGCAGCCGAATTGTTACAAGCTAGCCTACCCCAAAGATAATGTTACCCCATTGGTAAAAAGTTAGAAGGGAGGAGATTTTGTCAATACCCCTTTGTGTAGGAATATAATTAAATAATAATAATGATAACAATACTCCCGACAGTTTTAAATCATCCTAATCTTCCTTCAGTCTTGTATTATGGTACTCTGGCTGCTTAAAAACTGTCCGGAGTATTGCTAAACTCCAGTTATTAGGAATTAAAACTTGACACACGTTGATTCCCGTTTTTGCGCGATTTGCACGGCAACTGCACTGTCAAGAATCTAAGATCTGAATCTAAAACCTGAAATTACAGCACTTCCGGGTGTTATGAGGTACAATAAGAATAGATTAAAAAAACACACCAATGAAAGCATATTCAGTAGATTTGCTTTCCCAAAATAGTAGCAGCCCATCAACATAAGAAGCGTTCGATCAGAAAAACAGCAGCGATATTTTCCGTCAGTAAAAGCTCTTTTCAAAAACTGGTCAAGTAACCAAAAATCGAGGGTAATTTACAGCAGAAACGAGAGTGGTAAACCGAGATACAGTTATTTGAATAATTCCACAGCAGAGTTGAGAGAAATAGTGGCATCACATCCCGATACAACCTTACTATAATTGTGTGATTTATTTGCCCAGAAGACGGGAAATTGGGTAGAACAGCCATGTGTAACGCCTTACAAAAGTTGGGATTAAATCGTAAAAAAAAACAGTGAGAAGTAGCTAAGCCGGTACTTAAACAGTCATGTAATTAAGGTTAGAGTCTTAGGAAAAAGTCAAGCATATCGACCCAAAAAATCTAGTATTTTTAGATGAGACTGGAGTATTACGCTTGTTTAACCAGAACTCATGCTTCCAACGAGGAACGAGATCCTATGCGGTCAAACCTTTTTATCAAGGCAAGAAAGTTACAGTAATTGGTGCAATTAGTTTCCAGCGAGTAGTGGCATTAATAATGACCATAGACAACTCGATGGATAGCCAAGCATTTGAGGTGTTTATCGCTCAATGTGCTGTAAGAGTTAGTAGGTTGGGTCTGCTTTGACCAGTAAATTATTAATATAATAATTCGCTCCTGAGGCATTCTACAACTTAAAAATAGACTCACCTGGCTGTTCCACAAACAGTGAGTTTTTTTGTGGGGTTGGCAGGATAACCCGCCAGTAAAAGGCTTATTGAGGATGGTGTAATATCTCAGATATTAGCAAGGTGCGCGGTGCGTACCCACAGATTAGATAAAGCCGTGTTCTGCTAAGAATTCTGGTGTAATTGTTCCCAAATTGTTGATTCCCGGGGTTTCTTCCCACGGTTCGGGATGGGATTTTGATCCGCTGCGGAGAAATTTGGCGACATATTTGCCCAGAATATCTGCTTCTAAGTTTACTAAACTTCCTGGTTGCAAATAGCTGAGGTTTGTCTCACCAAAACTGTGGGGAATGACAGCAACTTCAAACCAATTGCCGTCAGCATCGCAATCTGCCACGGTTAAGCTGATGCCGTTGACGGCGATGCTGCCCTTGGAAACGATGTAAGGTGCGATTTGACGTTGCCATCCCGAATTTGCTGTTGGTGGGGCAGTAAACCGCATCTCCCAAGCGTTGGCGGTTTGGGTTGAGGTTGCTAAAGTGCCGATCGCATCTACGTGCCCGGTCACGAAATGTCCCCCCAATTTGCTACCGGCGCGCAGGGAGGTTTCTAAGTTGACCCAAGCATCGGGGAATGCTCCCAAAGTAGTACGGCGCAGGGTTTCCGGGGAAGCGACGGCGACAAAACCTTGCGGCAGAACTTCCACCACCGTCAAACAGACTCCATCCACGGCTACGCTGTCCCCAATGGCTAAATCTTGTAAAATCTGGTAGGAGTTGTTTGATGTGCTGCAGGAAATTTGGAAATAATCGTTGCCTAGCGACTTCAGCTTTCCGAGAGATTGAATTAGTCCTGTAAACATAAGTATTTTTCCGTAGTCGATCGCTTATTTACATCAAATCACAGGGACAAACCAGAGACAGGAGGTTTTGCCGTCTCCCTGTCCCCCGGAGTCAATCTAAAATCTAAAATCGACAGTCCCCGATCTGTTGCGGATTCAGGCGAAGATCAAGTCATACTGGATTTAGGTGATCTTTATGTCCAAGTTCTCTACTGCCTTACAGTTTCTTAATTCTATGAGGCCGATCGAATGATTGAAATGAAAGTCGCTGGAATTGCCTTAGATGCAGCCACGCGCAGTCCTATTGTCCTATTGAGAGACGCTACTGAGCGACGGGCTTTGCCTATTTATATCGGTCAGGAGCAAGCAAAGGCTATTATTAGCGCGATCGAAGGCCACAAGCCTCCTCGGCCCTTAACTCACGATCTGATGGTCAATTTTTTAGAGGCATGGAGTCTTACCTTGGAGCGCATAGTTATTCACTCGCTGCAAGATAACACGTTCTATGCCGTCCTGATCGTCCGTCAGGGAGAAGTTAAAAAAGAGATCGATGCCCGACCTAGCGACGCGATCGCCCTAGCCCTGCGTACAAATAGCCCTATCTGGGTGATGGAAGAAGTCGTCGCCGATGCTTCGATACCGGTCGATCGAGATGCTGATGAGGCAGAACGCCGGGCCTTCCGGGAATTTATCTCAAACCTCCGTCCAGAGGATTTGATTAAGAGAAGCGGCTTGGGCCCGGGCGAAACTTCCTAAACTTTATGCGCTATCGACGGTTTGGCAAAACAGAGTTGCACCTGTCGGTATTTTCCTTGGGAACCATGCGCTATTTGGCTTCTGAGGAAACTGCCTGTCAGACTGTACAACAGGCGTTGTCTCAGGGAATCAATCACCTGGAAACGGCTGCGGGTTACGGTTGCAGCGAGGAATATCTTGGCGCGGCCCTTTCGGCTGGTTTGTCGGTCGATCGATCGCGCCTCCACGTCACTACGAAAATTTCCCCAACGGAGGATGCAGCAGCTACGGAACGCTGCATCGACGCATCCCTCAAACGCCTGAATTTAGACTATATCGATTTTCTGGCAATTCACGGTTTGAATACTTGGGAACATTTGGCGATGGTGCGATCGGCCACAGGCTGCATGGAAGCTGTACGCAAAGCCCTGGCCGATCGCCGAATTCGGCACGTCGGCTTTTCGACTCACGGGCCTCTGGATCTGATTTTGGATGCAATAAATACAGATTTGTTTGAATTTGTCAACCTGCATTACTACTATTTTTTTCAGCGCAACGCCCCGGCAATTGAACTCGCCAAAGACAAAGATATGGGCGTTTTCATCATTTCCCCAGCCGATAAAGGAGGGCAACTCTACACGCCCCCGGAAACTCTCGCACAATTGTGCTTGCCTTTCTCGCCCTTAGAGTTAAATTATCGGTTTTTACTTAGCGATACTAGGATTGGGACTTTGAGTGTGGGGGCGGCAAATCCGACAGAATTAGAGCAACCCCTGCAATATTGCGATCGCGACTTTCCCCTCACCAACGCCGAAATCGCTGTATTCGAGCGACTAGAATCGGTTATGGCAGCCACTTTGAAAACCGACAAATGCAGCCAGTGTTATGCCTGTTTGCCTTGCCCGGAAAACATCAACATTCCCGAAGTATTGCGACTTCGCAATCTCGCAGTCGGGTGCAACATGACTGACTTTGGCAAATACCGCTATGCCATGTTTGAAAATGCCGGACACTGGTTTCCCGGCAACAAAGGCAACCGCTGCACCGATTGTGGCGAATGTTTGCCTCGGTGTCCCGAAGAGTTAGACATCCCAACTTTGCTCAAAGATACTCACCAGCGACTTGGGGGCAAAGCAGGCAGGCGGTTGTGGGATTGAAAAAAAGGTGATGGAGGCAAAAGGCGATCGAGCTTATCTAAAGTTTTGCAATAATTAGGCTAAACTTTGGTTTAAGTAAATTTACGATACAGTAGATCAAAAAATTACTTAGTCTGGCGACTGTCTGCTGGAGCATCCCGATTTTGCAAAAAGCGTTTTCACAGGAGTGCGATCATCCTGCACAGCCAAGCCTAAATCAAAGCGCGAACACTCCTGTGGAAGCACCCATTTGGATTCTCGCAACAAACTTTAAATAGATGCGACAGTATATGTAAAAACGACTCAAAAAAATCTGATTTAACAGCGAGGAACTGATTTTTTGGAAAATACCCCTGTCATTTTCTTACTCTGTTGTACCTGACGATAGCGAACAATCTTATAAAGATTGATTCACCGAACTCTATCTAAAATCTCAACTCTAAAATTGATTGTTTTCCAGATTAATTTATCGCCTGTTATCTACTACCGATTCATCTACTACTATGGCTCCAACTCAGTTAAACGGCAGCAAGCCAAATTGTTCGCAGCCAACTAAAGGTGCAACTTGCGAAAGAAGAGTGAAAGCAGCTTTAAAGCCGTGCACCTATAACTTATCTGTTACCAAAAAACAGCTAATTGGACTGCTGGCGTTACAAACAATCTTGCCAGTTGGACTAACGGGATCAGCACTTTGGCTAACATCGGCAGTGGGAAACAACGAACTGCAAAATCAAGCTAAATCGGAACTCAGCCTTAGTAAAAGTAACTACAATTTCAAACTAGATCGCGCCGCCGACCGTTTGCAAAACTCCTCTGACAGCAAAACGATAGCCCAAATAGCCTTAGGTTACAACAACGGTAAACAAACAACATCGGATTTGCGAAAATCAATCAAGGAAATTTTAGAAAATCAAGTCAAAATAGGGGAAATAGACAGCACGGTCTTAGTTGGAAAAAATCGGCAGATAGTTGTTAGCGTTAACGCCAACCCGGAGGGAAAAAATTTTAAACCGCAAAAAATAGTCGATCGAGTATTCGCTGCAAAAGAGCCAATTACCGCCACCGAAATCATTGCCAAATCAGAAGTTCAAAAACAATTGGGATCTTTGCCACCGGGAAGTGGCGATCGCCCTGTGCTCGTCCGCTACGCAGCAATTCCCGTAAAAGATCCCAAAAATCAGACAGTGATTGCTGCTTTAGTCTTAAGAAAAATTATCAGCCAAACGTCGGCAGTCGCTAACAGCGAAACCCTCAATTTACAGGGCGGCGGATATCACGCTATCTACGTACCGCTGGCTGACGGCAAATTGGTCTTGGCAGGTTCGCAAGCAGTTACAAAAAACCAACAGTTGCCAGACTTAAATTCAATAGATAAATCTCTCCTAAAATCTGCACTCGCCGCCGGCGGCAAACCAGTCGCCGGAAACGTACAAACAGGCCGTCAAACTTATGCAGTAGCTGCTAAATCCCTCGGCAATTTAGCGGGAAAACCCGCAGCAATTTTAGTTCGGGGCATCCCCAAAACCTCGATCGCAACTTGGTGGGGCAATAACTGGCTGCTGGCAATGTCTGCTGCTGCCGTTGTCCCGTTAGCCTTGGCAGTTGCTGTCACTCGCCGGATTGCCAAACCCGCTAACTCAGGTTTATCAACAGCAGACGGGAATTGGTCATCTAACTCCAGCGGCGAACCGCCGCAGCGATCCCGGAAGTTCGATCTAATTTATGACAATTTAAATTTAGGCGAATTTCCCGATTTATTCCCTACAAAATCGAGTTTAAACGGTAAATTAGCGGTCGATTTTCGATATAAAAAAAATCAGGGCGCTCTCCCGATCGCAAATCCCCAGATCCCGATAGCTTTCCAACCCCTAGAATGGCCCGAAAACTCCGTCTCAAACCAGTCGCGGCAGGTACATACAGAACTAGAAAAAAGCGCGATCGCCTTAAATCTAGTCCAGGAAGCTTGGCAAGACTTAAATCGCCTCAACTGGGAATTGCAGCCAGAAATACTCGATCGCCAAAACACTCAAAAAGCCCTGCGAAAGAGCGAAGCACTGCTGCAAGCGATTTTAGACAACTCAACAGCAGTAATTTATATCAAAGATGCGGACGGAAAATACCTGCTCACCAACCGCCATTTTGACAATTTGTTCGACATCGCAAAAGAGCAAATAACAGGCAAAACCGACGGCGATATTTTTCCCCAAGACAAAGCAGCAGTCTTGCGAGAAAATGACCTGAAAGTTCTCGAATCCTCGTCGCCCATAACCCTCGAAGAAATCATCCCTCAAGACGACGGCCCGCACACTTATATTTCTCTGAAATTTCCCCTCTGCAACTCCGAAGGTAAAGCTTATGCAGTCGGTACAATTTCTACAGATGTGAGCGATCGCAAACTTGCCGAACTCACCCTAGAAAAAGCCAAAGCAGAACTAGAAATAGAAGTCGAACAGCGCACCCTATTCCTCAAACAAGCCAACGAACTCTTGCGGTTTGAGCTCGCCGCCAGAGTCCGCGGCGCCATCACCGTTAGACAAATGACGGCTCAGGTAGCCCGACACGCCAGAACAGTTGACGGGATTCTCGGCGCTTCTCTTGACCTAATTTTTCTAGTAGATCGATCGGGAAAATACACCTATGTCAGCCGCACCGCCGCTCAAGCTGCGGGCATGAATCCCAGAGAAATGATTGGCAAAACCTGGCAGGAATTAGGCTGGTCGCCAACGATCATGCAGCGAGTTCACCAAGAATGCCACAGCATATTTGCCACAGCCGAGCCCAAGAAAGGTGAAGTAATTGTCCCCACGGCAAGCTGGGGAACCCGGGACTACGAGTACATTCTCAGCCCGGTTTGTGCGACAGACGGCAGCGTCGAAGCGGTGGTGGCGACACTGCGAGATATCACCGAACGCAAAGACGCTGAGGAAGCGTGGCAGTTGGCCAAAGAAGCCGCAGAACTCGCCAACCGCGCCAAGAGTGCTTTTCTGGCAAACATGAGCCACGAGTTACGCACTCCCCTCAACGCGATTATCGGCTACAGCGATATGCTGGTGGAAGATGCCGAAGAGTTAGGCAACTTAGAGGTAGTCTCGGATTTAGACAAAATTCGCATTGCTGGCAAACACTTGCTGCACCTAATTGACGACATTCTCGACATTTCCAAAATTGAAGCTGACAAGATGGAGATTTACCTCGAAAGCTTCGATGTTGGAGGCTTAATCGAGGAGGTGGTAACAACTATCAAACCGCTAATGGATAAAAACGGCAATACTTTGGAAGTATTGATCTCTGACAATAGCGGCGCGATGCACGGCGATTTGATGAAAGTGCGGCAGGTAATGCTGAATTTGCTCAGCAATGGTGCTAAGTTTTGTGCTAAGGGGAGGATCGTGCTTACTGTCGAAAGAATTACCAGTGAAGAATTAAAAAATAAATATCAACCGAGAGTTGCTCAAATGTTAATCTTGGATGCAGACTTTTTAATTTTCCGAGTGACTGACACGGGCATCGGCATGACACCAGAACAGCAAGAGCGACTGTTCCAACCTTTTACTCAAGCTGACAATTCAACTACTCGCAGGTACGGCGGTACAGGTTTGGGCCTGACTATTAGCCAGCGTTTTTGTCAGATGATGGGGGGCGATATTGAAGTAACTAGCGAGTTAGATTGCGGTTCTAGTTTTACTGCTTTTCTGCCTGCTTCATTGTTTAAGCGATCGGAATTTTAACATAACTGTAGTGGGGGGATTTACCAACAATAAAAGCCAAAAACAAACAATCTAATAAACCAGCAACAACACAATACCAAATCGCAATGTACATCTTTTTCATCTAATAAAATGTAAGGTTGATGTAGGTTATGTGCTGTGCAGGCACGGGTTTTATAGATGGGAAGTTGCCGACATAAATGCTTGGTAAAATGCTGCCCTACGGGAAATATATAAAAAATAAAACAATAATTATGAAATACGATGTTTATCCCCGCAATAATTGCATTTTGACAAAAAGCTTATTTTTGTTACTAATGGCGGGTTCTACGTGCTTCGGAGCCTTGCTGTGGGGACAATCTGCTGCATATTCCCAGCAGCCGAGCTGCCCGACTGGCAACGCTGCTAATTTGCCACCGCCTCCGCTTTCGCAAACCGAAAAAAGTGTGCCGAGTCTGTGGTTAGCTCAAAAACTCTATGGCGGAAAATTGCTCGATCGCTGGTTTGTAGATCCCGGCAATACTTGGGTAATTATCATAGTCAACCGCCAACTTTGGAGTTTGCTCGATTATATGGAACGCTATCAGTTTGTCAACCGCTTTGGCACTGTCGCCAACGATTATGGTTACAATGTGCGGGTTTGCAACCGTCAAGGCACTGCTTTGGCAGTTTATTCGTGCCAGGGCGATCGGCTTAACTGTCGCATTGATTTAGAATCTCTCTCAAATCCGGGTATTCGAGGAAGGGTGAAAGGATTTTAGTAGGGTGCGTCAGTCGCGAGTAATGTTCTGGATAATCGATAAATCAAGAGCTGACACACTCTACATTTTAACTTCTCACTACTTGCCTAGTTTCTTGCCAGAGCGATCGATATTGCGCAATCCCCCCATCCCCAAACGGCAGCAGAAAGTCGCTAGCAGCAAGAATTTTAGCATCTGGCAACAACACAGAATTAGTGCGAACCGCTTCCGGCAAATCTTCGGGTTTCATGCCGACAATTATCGGCGAACTAGCCTTAGCCAGCAAAGATAATTGAGGAGCAACCCGAGGCTGCAAGCAAAAATCAATCCATTTATCAACTAAAGAAACTGGATTACCTGATGCTGGTTCTACCCACAAATCTGTCCAAAGTGCAGTTCCCGAAACTGGAATTACTAAAGCAATATCCTTTTGAGTTTGCAGCAGCGGCAGCAAGTCCCCAGAGGAACCTACTGCCAACCAAGTATCGCCTAAAATTAATGGTTGTAGGTAAGAGTCAGAACTATAAAGTTTAACTTGTTGGTGCAGATTTGCGAGTTCTTTTTTAAGATTTGGGACTCGATCTAATTGCTGCGTATTGTAAGATTTTCCGAGTTTTTTTAATGTTAAACCGATAACTTCTCTGGCACTGTCTGGCAGAGAAATTCGATCGCGCAATTCCGCTCGCCACAAGTCTTTCCAATCTGTCGGAGTCCACCCCAAAGCCTTAAATTTGTCGGTTCGATAAGCAATTACCGTACTTCCCCAGCGGTAAGGTGCAGCCCACACTTTACCTTGAGGATCTAATTTACCCTCATCGTTGCGTCTGACGAGTTTTTGCCATCTTTCTGGCAATTGTGACCAATTAGCAAACTTAGCAGGATCGATCGGCTTAATCAATTTTTGCCTAATTGCCAAAGTCAGCCAGTAATCTCCCAACATCACCAAGTTAGCTTGATTTTTTGATTTGGGAACCTGTTTCCACTCCTGCAACAGGGCGAATAATTCTTTTAATTGTCCTTCTTGCGTTACCTGCAAAAGCGGAGACGGTTGTACATCGCGGCTAAATTTGCTTACCAGTTGGGCCGGAATACCGTTTTTGAGCGATCGAATTTTGAGAATGGGCTTGGAGTCGCACCCTGCCGCCAATTGACTTAAAGTTAGGGTGGCGGCCCCCAATAGCAAAGACCTTCGTTTCACCTGTGAATCCGCTTTTCTAAATATTGACCGATCGTTTTGTGTTCTACAGCCCGGGAAATAATTGTTTGTCGAGTCCGGTAGTTGGCGCCGATTTGTCTTATTTCTTCCTCAAACACAGAGCCATTGTACTCGGTTCTGCTGCGGTCTGAGTCTGTCGATCGAGCTTTCCGATGCCGAAAACTCCGTCAACTTAACGCCTGATTTGTCTGCTCCAAGTTCTTTTGGGCCAATTTCCTTCGCCGGCGGGGGCGATCGACTGCATCTGTGTTACATTTTTTAATATAATGAAACAACGAGAGCGCGGCCATCTGCCTTTGAATGACGCTTTTTACACAACCGAAGTAAAAAATCCTTTTAAATCGGCGACAGCTTAATAACTAAAAAAAACTAAAAATCCATTCATCTGAATCCTGAAAGCACTGGCGAGAGCGAAGTCAATCTAATAGGACGCTCTGCGATCCGCCTCTCAGAAACTCGACGTTTTAACTCTGATTGAAGGTTTGAACGAAGTATGGGGGTTAACCAACCGGTTTCTGTGTCCAAGACTATCTAAAACCTAAAATCTAAAATTTTCAATCGGCTCACGAATGGCGAGCGATTATCTTCAAGCTGGCTCCCTAAATCTACCGTCAGGATTGGGAACACAACAATTACGTCAAAAATTAAATAATTTAGTGATAAATCCAAGTTATGTAAAGATTTACCTAAAATGTAAAGATATAAGTTACGAGCCAAAGGATGATTGTATGGAAGCGCTCCGCCAGCAAGTTACAGTATTGACCCAACAAGTCGATGCTCTCTACAAACTCATAGAAAACCTCAGTGAAAAGTTATTGGAGTCCTCCCAGGAGAAGAAGCTGACCCAGCAACAGAGAAACGATCGCTCTGGAACGGTAGGAAATGACAAAACCTCGCCCTATCAAAGCTACAGCAGTCTCGACGGCCTCCTCGAACACAAAGACATACTGTTAGATGACAGCTACTTCGACAAGAACTCTCAAAGCCTGGAAAAAGAGTTGAGCGCAGAGATTCAAATCCAGCGCTTAACAGCTCAGCTAACAGCAGCTTATAATCGAATTGCAGCCTTGGAAGAACAGTTGCTCTCCAAAAGAATGCACTCGCAACATCTAGGCGGACCTAATTAAATAGTGCTAGCGGGTATCGGGTACTAATCAAAAAAAATACAAGTTGCGTTGATTTATGCTCGTCTACTTATAGATTCATTGGATAGAGTTTTTTATCTCCCGCAATTAGCAGGGGGAATACTGCATCACAGCCAGATATTATGTAGAAAATTCTGTAAATCTGAGAGCAGAAATTCTACAGAAAGTGATGTAATTATTCAGCCAAAACGAAGCTAGGTGAGCAGCACAACCATGTTCGCAGCTCGATCGCCATATCTGAATTTTTAATCTTTAATTCCTAACATTCCTGGATGCACAGAAAATTAAAAACCAGGTTTGCGAGTGTATTCGTCGCTGCAAAACCCCACTATTTTCAGTAAAAACCCGGTTTTTTGTCTCCAGGACTCTCTAATGTTTAATTTCACACCGCGAGGCTAAAGCTTCAACAGCTTGAAGGAGTTGAGTTGGAGTCCAATTTGCAGTCAGACCACTGGCGATCGCACAAGCTCCCGCACCGACACCTTCTTTAACATAGCCGCGATCGTAAGCTTGCAGTTGCGCGTAGCGAGATCCAGCAAAACTTAACTGCGCGGCCAACAGAGGCACACCGCCGATATCATTAGCAAGTCCTAAAGTGTCTCCTGTAGGGTCTTCGGCCACCCAGCGCGTAGTCCCTACCGCGACTTGTCCGGGACTCCATAGCAGAGCATATTCACGGGCTAAGGCTTGCATCAAAGCGTACACTGCCAGCATTTGCGTGCCCCCGGCCAGAAGCACCCCGCAAGTCCGACTGGCGGCGATCGCCATTGCCGCCACCGCTATTTGCATCGGATCGCCCACCGCCGCTACCAATTCCAGGGGAGTGCTGTTTTGTCCGTTAATTTCCCACTCAGCATTATTGAGTCCCGCTGTCACCGCAGCCAATTTTTGAGCGTGATTGCAGCGAGGATGAGAACTATTAACTTTGCCCGCCGCTGCAATACCCAAACCCATTAACACGCCCAAAGCAGTAGTCGTTCCCCCAACTACGCACTCCCCTAAAATTAAATAGCTGCCATTAGTTTGAGCAGCCAATTTAGCTCCCCAGATTAATCCTTGTTCGAGCAAATGTTTGACTGTTTCGCGTTCTAAAGCATTCCCAGAAATCAAACACTTTGCCGGAGTGCCGCCCAAATCAATTGCAGGTACCGGAGGTGGGAGGGGCAAACCAGCATTAAATAGGTAAAGGGGAACTTCCAAAGCTTCGACTACAGCGCGAGATATTAGTACGGGCGAGGCACCCGCTTCTAGGGGCGGCAAAGGATATTGGGGCGACGGTTGGGGGCCGTTATACAAAAATTCTGCATCAGCTAAACAAGTAAATTGTCGATCGTGCGGGGTTGCTCCTGCTGCTGAAATCCCCGGAATTAAGCCAGTAGCGGTAAATCCTAACACGCAGGCAAATATCGGTTTTCGTCCCCGATAGCGATCGATCCACCGCTGCCCCTGTTCGATTTCTGTATAAATACCAATCATAGTTAGTCATTAGTCATGAGTTATTAGTCAACAGTCATCAGTCAACAGTCAACAATTCTCACTAACTACTCTTCATAATCAATCAAAACTTGCACCCAGCTTGGCGGCCGCGGAATTGGATTTCCCAAACGATCTAGTAGCAGCAAAGCTACTAAATGCACTACAAATAAATAGACAATATTGTTAACCAAAATCATCCCGGCAGCGATTACCCCAATTGTGTTCAAACTTGGTACATTAAGCCAGCCCAGCTTCACAAACACCCATTCCACCATCTCTGTTACCTGGGCGGTTACGTAAACCCAAAGATCTTGACCCACCAAGGCGGACAGCAGCCAAAACCGAAAAAAGAAGCCTACAGTACCAATGAGAGCACCCACACTAATAGAAAGTGACCAACTCGCTTTGCGTCTCCAAAGTCCTCCCAGCGCAACTCCCATAATTCCAAAAGGCATCACGTATAAAATGCTCCGCGTCGGGCCCATCAGTACCGATAGCAGCAAACCCGATACCAAAGCTGCCATCCAAGCTGCTCGGTTGCCCCAACGCAAGTAAACTAGGGCGATGGGTATGGGGAAAAAAACCCGCAGCAAAGGCCCTAGCGGAAAGTAATAATTTACCAGCCAAATTAAGCTAGCGGTACTTGCCAAAAAAGCCGTTTCTACCAGCCTTAAAGGCGCTTCCCCAGAGGCACGCTTCCCCTGATCGGGATTGGTGAGATCGCCCGCCATGGCTGAAACATCGGCGGTTTGTGGCTCGTTATTTGTACTGGGTGAACTACCCGAATTAGACGCAGCATCTGCTGACAAAAAATCACTCATCCGATTTTAGATTTTAGATTTTAGATTTTACGGGACTTGCGCCCGATACGGCTGATTCCAGATTTTAGATTTTAGATTTTAGATTTTAGATTTTACGGGACTTGCGCCCGATACGGCTGATTCCCGGTTTCAGTGTTTGGATGCTTCGCCACCAAATTTAATATTGCTCGCATAAACCGGGTTTAGGTAGGAACGCAAGTCTTATGTCAGATGGATTTTCTCAGCCAAAATTTTCAGCAGCATCATTTATTTTTCGATTTTGACTTCCTGGATTACAAAAACCGAACAAGATGCGTGGTGAACCACATAATTGCTGACGCTGCCGAGGAAAGCTTCTGCGAACCCCGTGCGGCCGCGCCTCCCCAAAACTATTAAATCTGCGCCCCAATTTTCGGCGGATTCACAGATACAATGCCCCGGATCGCCGTCCATTTTGCAGTCAAATTCCACCTGCAATCCTTGTTTTGCTGCGGCGTCGCAGTAATTTTTTAGCAAACCCGAAGCGTGTTTTACCTCGCTTTCCAGCCGCAAACGTTGAGCTTGATAAGCTTGATCCATTAACTCGACATTCATTCCCAAATCTACTGGAATTGGCACTGCCGTCTGACCCACCGTGCTCACAGTAACGCAGTTAAATAGCATTACCTGAGCGCGATCGTTCAGAGCTAATTCTAAAGCTTGAGTAAAGACGCGGTGGCCGAGTTCAGAATCATCTAAGGCGGCGAAAATTTTCTTAAAACTCACAGCTTTACCTCCTGCGGTAAATTATTAATATCAGTTAGGTAACAGAGAGTGCTTTTGAATCTAATTCAAATTAGCAATCTCTGATACTTCTAGACTAACAGACGCTCTAAGGCGTGCAGGTCGGGAATGCACAAAACGTCACGTTCGCGCTGAATAGTTCCTTTTTTTTCCAGCTTGCTCAGCACTCGCGTTACTGTTTCGCGAGCCAGCCCGCTGAGGCTGCTTAATTCTCTGTGTGGCAGGTTCGGTATTTCTGTACCTCCTGTTTCTAGGATTTTTTTGCCTTGCCCCTCGGCCAAAAATAAGAGAATATCTGCTACTCGCGAGGTACTGTCGGACTCTCGCAAACGCAGGCGACGGTTGACTTGTCGCAGGCGCCTGGCCATTAGTTGAGCTAGCCGGATGCCTGCTAGCGGCTCGGTATGAATAAGCTGCACAAAATCCTGAGATGGCATATTGCCGATCAGTGTCGGGGCTAGGGTTATCACATCTGTCGATCGCGGTGCTTCTTCGATCGCGGCCATTTCCCCGAATAATTCTCCTTTCCCTAAAATATTCAGTGTTACTTCTTTTCCGTCTAGGTTGTAGGTGCGAATTTTCACCCAACCATCCAATATAAAATACACTGATGTTCCCCAGTCATTTTCGAGTAAAATCACTTGATTTGACGGATGACTGCGGGTAACAATGTGGACAGTTGCTCTCTCAATTACAGGATCGGGTAATCCTGCAAAAAAAGGAGTAGAAACTATCAATTGATTTATATTAGAATTTGGATCTCGGGTGTTAAAGCGGTCTTCCATGAGGCCATCATTTTAATTTATGCGCTTGAGCTGCGCTGGGCAGTTACAAATAGCTTGCAGCCGAGTCATTCGATTTGAGATTCCAGATTTGAGAAACAAGGATCTAAAATCGGCAATTTTACCTCTAAAGTTTTGCGGTCAAAGGCTCAATATGGGAATTAATAGACTCAAGCTCTGATTGGGAGCTAGAAACTAAAAAATATACCATAATTTTTTAGATATATACCACGGAGCAAATTTTATTAACAAAATTTTAGCAATGTGGCAAACGACTGAGCCGATCGAATTACCTTTGAAAGCACTTCGCGAAGACAAGCTTAACACTGCTGAGAGATTTGTTGTCACTAGGCCCTGCTGTAGAGAAGGTAGAATCCACGAGTACAAGCCTGTAAGCAAGGTAGACAGCGACCAAATCCGAGCAACTACCTAGAACCTGGCAAATGTCAGCACGATCGGCAAAATCCACAGCCATTGCGAGCCTAAAGACTGGCGCTCTTGGCGAGCGAAACCCACCCACTTCCCAGCAAACTTTTCTGCTACCCCAAAATTATTGTACCATTAGTATCTAGCCATGAATATAGATAAAAGGCTATGATAAAAGGTTACTCAAACCCAGTATACGGGGACAATCCCGAATCTCGCTATCCCAAAGCCCAAATTGTTTGAGGTTTTTTCCAAGTCGGTAAAAGATGAGGAGACAGTGGCGCGCCGCCATGCTAACGAAACTCGCGGTGACAGTGTGCGACCCGCCGTTCAAGCGGGTGAAGACAAAATTTCGTTGGGATCGCAGCTCTTACGAGCACGAATCAGCCTCCGGGTCGGGAAACTCGCCCCTGAGTCGCAGAATTTGACAGCACTTGCAATTGATAGAAGCTGGCATTTGGTGCGGAAGTACCGGCTAACCTATCATAGGCAATAGAAGTTATCCGAAGGCAAAACGTTAATTAACAGTTGTCAGAAAATATTAGTGAATTATTGACGGACTCGCATTCAGATTATTCTATCTATTGGCATCGCTGCCGCCTGACTTCAGTCTTTTTTCGGTAAAGTTTCTCCCAAGCCGCATTCCCAGAGGTTCCGCCCTTGAATTCTCAGAAGTACAAAATTCAAGCACTGATTGCTGAGATAGACGAGGTACTCAGCAAGCCCGCACCCCGCTTGCCTTGGACGGGTTCGATAGATACTGTCCACCAGCGCCAACTTTTAGAGCGAGTGCGCGCTTATCTGGTTTCCTCAGACTCAAAGCTCACAGTCCCAAAGGCCCCCGCCCGCCCAAATGTGCCCCCGCAACCAGTTCCAGTGCCCAAAGTGCCTCTGCCCGCCCCTCGCCCCTCAGCCGCAGAGCAAATCATGCTTGCCGTAACCGGAGAAATCAGCCATCTGCGTTCAAGCCTGACAGGGCCGCTCCAAGAAGACATAGAAGCTTTGCGGCAAGAGCAGCAAGCTCTAATTCAAGAAATCAAACAGCTAGAAGCAAAACGGCAGCAGCAACAATCCCTAGCTCAGCAACAAGCCAACCAACAGCGAATCATTGCTGAATTCTTGCAGGTACTGACTGCCCGCTTGGAAGAAACCTTGACTAGCGATTTCTCCCAAATTCTAAGTTCGCTAGAAAATCAGTTATTGCAAAGCAGCGCAGCACCATACTCTTTGGGCGGTGCGGCTGATGAACAGTCGGCTATTGACGTAACACTTAACCGACAAACCTCAAAAGAACATCCGCTGCTGACGCCGGCTCAGAGGTTGGAGCAAATGCAACTGTTCCAATCTCATGCTGACAATCTGCTGATGAGTCTCGATTCTAGGATGGGTACCGTGTTCGAGGCTTTGCAAGCAAATCTGCAAAGCTATCAAGCTTCCTTGAGACAAGAACTCGAAAATATGTACGGTTTGAGCCAGCAGAGCGAGGCGATGTTCGCGGCATTGGTCAACCACTTGGCTTCACAGTTGGGACGAGAAGCATCTTCCTACGTTCAACAGCCGATCGATTTAGCAAATAATCTCGAAACCGTCACCCCAACAACAGTCGATCAATCTCCTATCGCTCCCGCCCTTTCAAATACTCCAGAGACTCTGACGGGAGACTCGGTGCAGGAGATTCGCACCGGCGAATTCGGAGACCAAGACAGATTTCCCTATGCCGGTACAGAAATTTCTCCGCAATTCCGAAAGTTGAGGCGCGACCGCGACCGCATTCAAGCCCCAAGTTTGCTCCCGGATTGGGAAGATGAAGAGAATGTGTTGGGTGATACACCCGAATTATCTCGAAATGCAACTCGGTTTACTGGCGGTGAATTGGATGACAGGATAACAGAAACAGACGAAGAAATTGATGATTTGTATGCAAGCTTGTTCGCTGGAGAAGCGGTTCCTGAAGTAGAATTACAAATAGAAACTTTTCCAGTGGAAAATACTGTAATTGAGACAAAAAGAGAAGGCGTAGAATATCAAGCAGCGACGGATAATGAAAATGCAGAATCGCTAAAATTGACTGAAGATTTGTTTGTAAATTTACTGGATGAAGGCGAATCTCTGGAAGAGATTTTAGTAGAGGAAAATTCAGAATTTGTAATACGGAATTCTGTAGAGCGTCTAACTTTAGATAGTGCAGATTTATTTCAACCGCAAGTGGCAACAGTACCTCAAGTTTCAGAAGCATCACCCTCAAATGCTGAGGTGCAAATTGACGCGGACGATCGAGAAAATATAGAAACGGGTCAAAACATCAGCGAGCAGTTCGGCGCTACAGTCCCTCAATCAGCAGCTTCGCCGTTGAGAACGCCTGTAGAAATTAGCCCTCACCGACCCATTGCCACGTCCGCTGTACCAAGTGTCGGTGACTTGCAAACTGGCGAGTTCGACTCATCCTCGCAGCGGCTCGATGATGGGTACATCCAAGCTTCGCCGGACGAGGATTTGCTGCCGGTGGAGGCATTAGAAGATGATCTCGATCGAGATCTAAATCTGGACAACAATACTCTCGAACTTTTGGAGGCAGACCTCTACAATCTGGAGGGCTTGGAAAATACTAGCTCCCGGCGATCAAATTTCTCAGTCGCTAACAGCTTGGATTTATCGGCGAGTTCCCCCGAAGTCGGTCCAAAAAATCCCTTTGCCGAGGCCGTAGATGAAGAACTCGGAACGCTGGAAGATTTGTTCTCCGATGTGTTGGAACTTTCATCTGAGGATGAACCCTTTGTTTTGGAAAACGAACTTGAGGATGATTTGTTTGCGGAGGAAGATGAGTCGAATTTGACGCTAGACGAGATTTTGGCTAGTTTGACCGAGACCGATCGACCTTTGACTGATTCTTCCCCTCCAGAAACTGCCGAAACTAACGAACTGCGATCGAGTCCTCCAGAAAGTCAAAAAAAAAACTAATTTCGATAGAGAGTAAAGCAGGAGTTGTTGAGGGGAGAACCGATTTTAGCGAGTTTGCCGGGACACAGCAGCAAGAATCGGCTGGACATTCTGCAGCAGATGCGATCGCCCCATCCCCAGAACACCGGAATTCTAGCTGGTATTTGGGCATTGATTTTGGTTCCAGTGGCGTGTCTGCAGCTTTGCTCGAGCGCACCAGCGGCCAGTTGCACCCGATTTACTGGGAAGCGTCGCAGGTTGAGCCTTGGGCAGCAGACGCCAGCTTTAGGGTTCCCTCGGCTGCAGTGCTGGCGGAAACAGCCCCAGGAAGCCCAGGGTCAGAGGTGACAGTCAAGTCGGTGGGATTCAGACCTCAGCCTTTGCCTGCAGGAGAATTTTTACTGGAAAATTTTAAATTGCCTTTAAAGGTGGGCATTCCTTATCAGCGGGAGGCTGCTGGGATATACGAACCGCTGTTGCAGTGGTCGCCCTTGCAGGCTTTCTCGATCACCTTGCCACTGCAAGGTGTGCGGGGACTGCTGGCTACTTTGAATCCGAGTTTGCGGGGAGAAAAATTTGACGGATCGCGGGAACTTTTGGATTCTGCACCAAAGGAGATTTTTGCAGGATTGCCAGTTTCCAATTTAATCTGTAGGGCTTCGGGACTAACGCCAGAAACTCTAGATGCGGCGCTTTTAGACTTGCAGGGTGTCATTTTGGGGACTCCAGCCGGCTGGTCGGATGTTTATATGTTCAATCTGCGGGAGGCGGTTTTGGGTGCGTCTCTAGTGGCTTCTGGTTCGCAAATTTTTGTGGTGGAAGATGCGATCGCCACTTTGCTGGCTGCTGTAACTCCTGTGAAAAATGGCATGGAAGTCGAGTCATCAGCCGTGGATTCTGCTAAGGGCGGTGAAGAAGCTGCACCGCTAAATGCTTCGTCTTTTAGCGGGGGAACTTTGATTTTGAATGCTGGGGCGGCGACGGTGGAATTAGCTTTAGTTGAGTTGCCGTCCAATCTTCAAGATTTAACTCGTGCTGATTTTACTTGCCAGAGTTTTAGTTTTGCTGGCGATGCTTTCGATCAGGATATTATCTGTCAGTTGTTGGCTAAAAATGAAACTTGGGGAATGTCGATCGATTTGCCACGTCCTGGCCACCCTGATTTGCCGAGTCGCTATCAATTGCAGCAGCGGTTACAAGGTTCTGGTTTTGGCCTGCAATTGTTAGAAGCAGCAAGGCAAATAAAAGTTATTTTGCAACATCAAAAAAGTTTTGCTTTGGATATTGACCAGCAGCATTGGGATGTGAAGCGCAAAGATTTGGAAAGTCTGGTTTTAGTGCCTTTTGTGCAGCAGTTAAACCGCGAATTGAATGCTTTGCTCAGCCGCGCGGGAATGTCGCCTGCGGGGATTAATCAGGCGATTTGTGCAGGTGGTATGGGTGCTTGGCCTGCGATCGCCCGCTGGTTGCGGCAGAAGCTGCCGAATGCGATCGTAGTTCAAGACCACGAATTGCAGGTCGATCGAGATATTTTTGAGATTCACAATTCTGCATTAAATTCTGTATCTCAAAGTACCAATTTTTCCCAAAAATTTGGTCGAGTTGCCTGCGGGTTGGCGAGTTTGGCTCTCTATCCTCACATTTTGGATATGTCGCAGCAGCAGTACAGCGACTTTTTTCTGCTGTGGGAATTAATGCAGGTTTTGGGTGAGGAAACTTTGAGCTTTCAGGAAATTTTGCAGTTGTTGGAACGTCAGGGCGTGAATACCCGCACCTGCGAACCCCGGATTTTGCGGATTTTGGAAGGAAATTTGCCGGCGGGACTTGTGCCTGCGGAGGAAGATTTCATGCTGTTGGCCGAGGAGTCGAGACAAAACCCTGATTGGGAAGCAATTTTGGCTGAGCCACTGTTCTTTGAAGATGTCTCACGGGGTTATCGTTTGAATCTCGAACACGCCTCTGTTGTTCGCGAATATTTAGGCAAACTCGCCTCTAGCAGCCAGCAAAAATTGTTAGAGCCGCTAACACTTGCTTGGGATGTTCGCACCGATATTTATCGCTAAACGGCAAAAAACCCGGTTTCTCAGTAGAATCCTCCCTGTCTTTTGGGAAGAGTCCTAGTCGAAACCAGATTTTTTTGCGTCCAGGACTAACTTTTTTATGTAAATTTACGTAACTTTACATAAAGTTTATACGTTCTTATAAAAAACACATAGAAACTTTATACATTTTTAAAGATTGTGCAAAGCTCAGCATTTCAGGCTCTGCAGACTTGGGATGGCTAATAAGATGGACGTAAGAGATCGTTAAAGTTGAGACAAATCATATGAAATTTCCGATGGGTGCCTCGTGGAAATCATCATTATCAGAAATGCTGTCCTTATTTTTTCAAGAATTTACTTACAGAGTCGGTGTATCAAAAAAACAGCATCACCGATCCGTAACGAGCAAGGTAAAACGGTTAATCGATATTTTGGGCTCGCTGCTGGGACTGGCAATTGTTGCTGCGGTGGCGGTGCCGGTGGCAGTGGCGATGCTATTGGACAATCCGGGCCCGCTGCTTTACAGTCAAGTCCGCTGCGGCTTCAAAGGGCGACTTTTCAGAATGTGGAAATTTCGATCGATGGTTGTCGGTGCAGAAAACCTCAAACATTTAGTTAGGAACCAAGCCAATGGTCACATTTTTAAGAATGAAAATGACCCGCGAATTACCCGCGTCGGCCGCTTCTTGCGGTGCACGAGTTTGGACGAGTTGCCTCAATTCTGGAACGTGTTAGTCGGCGACATGAGTTTGGTGGGAACTAGGCCGCCCACTCCTGATGAAGTTGCTGCCTATGACGATTTTCACTGGCAACGTTTAAATGTCAAACCCGGTATGACTGGAGAGTGGCAAGTCAACGGACGGTCTGGAGTTAAAGACTTTGACGAGATTGTACTCATGGATCTCGACTATCAACGCAAGTGGTCTGTTGTCTACGACATCACTCTGATTTGCCAAACAATTTGGGTTGTCTTCAGTAAAAAAGGTGCGTGTTAATAGACTTGCTATTTAGGGGTGTTTTTTGCTTTTAAATTTTAGGACAAACCGGGGATGAAATAGTTATAAACTGATTAAATATATGTTAATAGAATTAGCGATTGGTGATGCTTACGGTGCGGGTTTTGAATTTGTTGACCAGCAGACGATCGAAATGTACAACAATCTCAACGGCTACATCAAGCATCCCCGTCACGATATCCAGCCTGGATGTTACACGGACGATACGCAGATGAGTTTAGCCGTCGCAGAAGCTATCGTCAGCCGAGAACCTTGGACGCCGGAACTTTTAGCCAGCAAATTTGTTGCAGCTTTTCAGCGCGATCGGCGATTTGGTTATGCTGGCAAATTTTACAATTTTTTGCTACAAGTTCAAGACGGAAAAGAATTCTTAGAAAAAATTCACTCCGCTAGCGATAAAAGCGGATCTGCGATGCGAGCAGGCCCCATTGGCATTTTTCCTACTATTGAAAAAGTCATCGAAAATGCTAGCATTCAAGCTGCAATTACTCACAACAGTCCTGATGGCATTAATGCAGCTATAGCAGCAGCTTTGATGTCCCATTACTTTATTTATCAGCTAGGTTTAAAGAAAAATTTGGGAATTTTTCTAGAAAAGCACTTAGCTGGTGAGTGGTCGATACCTTGGCAAGGAGAAGTCAGCGTTAAAGGTTTGGTCTGTGTTAGAGCAGCTATTACTGCGGTCATGCGAAACGATAGTATGAGCAAACTGCTCCAAGATTGCATTGCCTTTTCGGGAGATGTCGATACAGTAGCAACTATTGCTTTAGCTGCTGGTTCCTGTAGTAGTGAAATTGCCCAAGACCTGCCAGAAAATCTGGTACAAGGATTAGAAAATCAATCTTACGGCAGAGATTATATCATAGAACTGGATCGACAGTTAATGAATTGCGCGATCGACTTCTGACTTCTTCCTGAGATAGGTTACATTCGTTAAATATCTTACACTGTTTCGTTGGCTAACTTATTTATATGAAGATTAAGACCAACTGTCACAAATAGGGTTAAATTTTATGTAGGTAGTTGCGCTTGAGGGCTCTTTCCTAAACTAAGAGCGCTAAAGCCCAACTACATACCTTGGTTTAATTTTCCAGTTGGCCTTAGTCCTATCTATTATGAATTTGCCTAATTTGATTACTTTTTCTCGCTTGCTGGGAGTACCTTTCCTGCTCTACGGTTTGTACGACCCAAGCGCGCAAAGCCGCTGGATTTGCACCGCGATTTTTGTGGTAGCTGCGGCTACTGATTGGCTGGACGGCTATTTGGCTAGGAAGCTGAATCAAATTACCGATTTGGGAAAGTTTCTCGACCCTTTGGTGGATAAATTGTTGGTGCTCGCGCCGCTTTTAGTGTTGATTGAGTTGGGTCGAGTCCCCGCTTGGGGAGTGTTTTTAATTTTGGGTCGGGAGTTGACAATTGCGGGGTGGCGTGTTAATAAAACTACGATTTCTGGAGCTAATATTTGGGGCAAATTGAAAACGGTGAGTCAGATTGTGGCGATCGCACTTTTAATTGCTCCTCTATCTGAGGCGTGGAATGTTCGGGCATTAATTGCTTTTTGGATTTCTGTGGCTTTAACTTTGATTTCTGGCGCTATTTATCTGTGGCCGGAAAAGAATGCTGAGCTTGACAAAGCCTAGTTCTTCGTTATTCCTTATTCTGTTTAATATAAAATCTAAAATCCAATGAACTTAGGGATTCGGGCTAAATTATTGGCTAGCTTTGGAGCTTTGATAGCCTTACTCGCAGGTGTGGGGTTTGTTGGTTGGCGAAACACAGTTGAACTAGCCGAAGATGCAGAGAAATTGTACACATATCAAGTTAAGGGGACAGTTGCTCTAGCCAACGCCGAGTCGGCTTTGTGGAAGCTGCGTTACGGCTTCCCCCAGTTTATAGTTCAACCTGAAAAGCGATCGGAAATTTTGGCACAAGAGCCACAGTTATACAAAATAATTGACGATAGCCTGCGAGAATATGCTAGAGGTGAACTCACAGCGGAAGAGCAAGCAGCTTTCAAAAAAGTGCAAGATATTTATCAAAGGTATGTTGCAGCAAGACCTAAGTGGTTTGAGTTGCAGCAAGCAGGCAAAGTTAAGGAAGCAGCAGAGTATCGCGCAGCTACGACAACTCCCTTTGGTGCCGAAACAGTTAATGACTTTTCAGCACTAATCGACCTTCAGCGAAAAGTCGCCGCAACAAAACACGCTCAAATTGAAGCGAAGATTGGGCATTTGACCGTCCTGCTACTGCTTACTCTCATCTTCGCTTTGTTGTCCGCAGCATTCCTGACTGCGATCGTCAGCCGTGAGATTGTTAACCCAATAGTACAATCTGTGAGAAAGATTGTCTCTTCTTCAACGCAAATCGCAGCCGCCGTGGCTCAGCAGGAACACACTGTGTCTCAACAAGCTAATGCTGTGAATCAAACGACTGCGACGATGAATGAGTTAAATGTTGCTTCGGGACTTTCAGCCAAGCAAGCAGAAGCATCAGCAGTCTCGGCTCATCAAGCGCTAACACTAGCTGATTCTGGTAATAAATCTGTAGAAAATACCATGAAGGGGATAGTAACTATTCAAGAAAAAGTAGGAGCGATCACCAAACAGATTACCTATTTGAGCGACAATGCTGTTAAAATTGGTGGAATTTCTGACCTAGTAGCCGATATCGCTAACCAAACCAATATGCTGGCTCTCAATGCCACAGTCGAAGCAGTCCGTGCTGGCGAAAATGGTAAGGGTTTTGCTGTAGTTGCGACAGAAATTCGCCGACTAGCTGAGGAAAGCAAAAAATCAGCCGAGAAAATTAATACTCTGGTGACAGAAATTCAAGTGGCTATCAACTATACGGTGATAGTAACGAATGAAGGAGCAAAAACAGCGGAGCAAGGTATTAAACAAGCTCAAGGAACAACAGAAATTTTTGCGGGTGTAGCAGATGCCATCGACAAAGTATTTTTGAACAACAAACAGATTTCTCTGAATGCTAACCAACAGGCGGTCGCAATTCAACAAGTGCTTGAGGCCATGAACAATGTTAACTTAGGAGCAACAGAAACTGGGAGTAGTCTTGCTCAAGTTAAACTGAGTACGCAACTCCTCAACGAAACCGCAGAAGAACTTAAAAAGCTATCTTAGCAGAAGGAAGAATGCTCTTCGGCGAAGCTGAGCGGGTAAAAAGAAAGAAGAGCGGGGACTCTTGGCACCGCCCTACAAAAACAGAGTTTTGCGAGATTATTTCGATTTAATAATGACTCCCAGATTTCCGGTAGTGCACCGCTGTCACGCCGTCATTTTTCAGCAAATGACCGTTTTCAACTGCCGCATAAACTACCCAGTGATCGCCGCATTCCATCCGACTTATCACTTCGCATTCCAGATAAGCTAGAGCATCAGTCAAAACTGGACAGCCGTTGCTAGCTTCCATTGTTTCGACTCCCGCAAATCTGTCTTCTCCCGGAGCAAAGTTTTTCATGAAATACTTCCGCAACTGTCGCCCTTCGGCTAAGATATTCAGCACAAACTTATCTCCGGCGTACATCAAAGCTTCGATTGATCGATCTTTTGCCACCGCAATCGTCACACCGGGCGGATTAAACGTTGCTTGCGACACCCAGGAAGCCAGCATCGCACTGCTAACCTCCCCCCGCTTCGCCGAGAGTACGCACAGCGAACCAACGAGTCTCCCTACTGCTTGTTCAGTGCGATCGCTCCCCGCTGCTAACTGCGGTTTCGGTGCCCGCAATTTTTGCGCTTTAATCAAAGCTTGAGCAAAATCTGTTCCCGCTTCTTTGCACTCGTGAATTGTCGCCGCCGTCGGCTTAAATTTGGCTCGAATCGGCTCAAATCCAATTCGATAGCCGGCATCTTTCAGCTTATTTTCCACTAAGTCGATCGCCTCTCCACTCCAGCCAAAAGAACCGAAAACCCCCGCTAGTTTGCTCTTAGTTGCGGTAGATAAAACAATTCCCAAAGCAGTTTGAATTTGCGTCGGAGCGTGTCCTGCTAGAGTGGGAGTTCCGATGATAAATCCCGCGCATTTTTCGATCGCCTCTTTAATTTCTCCCGGTTCGGCAAATTCGCAGTTAATACTTTCCACCGCAACGCCGGCTTTCGTAATTCCTTTGGCGATCGCCTGCGCTAAAGTCGCGGTATTTCCGTAAGCCGAAGCATAAATCAAAGCAACTGTCAAGTCTTTTGAATTTTGTTGCTGGCTCCATTCCCGATACAAATTGCTCAGTTCATTAAGGCCGTAACGGACGATCGGACCGTGACCGGGAGCATAAAATGCTGTGGGTAAATCGGCTAATTTATCCATTGCCGCCAGCACTTGTTTTGCCTGAGATGCGTGCAGGGAATCGTAATAATAGCGCCGATCTTCGCTGTAAACGCTCCACCCTTCATCAAATACTTGGTCGCCGCAAACGTGAGCTCCAAATAGTTTGTCAGTGAACACGATTCGAGTTTGCGGATCGTAGGTGCAAAGTTGATCTGGCCAACGGGGAGTCGGAGTCGCAATGAATTTTAAGGCGTGACCTTTTCCTAAGTTGAGAGTTTCTTCTCCCCGAACGATCATAATGTTTAATTCTTGGTCGGGAAAAGCGGCGCGCAAACTAATTGCTGCTGGATTCGTGCAAACCAAAGCTACTTGAGGAGCTAATTCTAACAGAGCTTTAATTGTTAATGACCTGTTAGCATTGAAATGCCCCAGAATTATGTAATCCAGCTTTGTCAAGTCCACCCGTTGCTGCAAAAATTCCAGGTAATTTTGAGTAAAAGATTCCCCCGGCGGGTCGAACAAAGCAGTTTTGTCAGCTTGAATAATATAGCTATTTGCTGTCGTACCCTTTTGCAGCGAATACTCGACTTCAAATTTGAGTCTGTCCCAAGTGCGCGATCGCACAATAAAAGTATCGAGTGCGATCGGGATAAACTGCACGTCGCGGGGTTTGGTATCAGAGGCCAGTCTTGAAGTCAAAGTGTTAGTCATTAATTGCACCTATGAGAAATTGAACCACAGAACTTCTTTTGATTTCGTGCCAAAATTTAGTATCTACAATGTCAAACCTTGCACCTCGACCCTGTAAATTGGTATCCAGGTCAGTCAGAAATTTCCTGGTTGTCACATCATCCCCAATTTGGATAAAGCTGACTCCAATTTCTTCGTCTTTATCTATTTTATTTGCTGCACTTACAATAATTTCAGCCACAGCAGCGGTATTTTCTGGTTTTTGATCTAGGACTGCAACAATTATTGCTCCTTTCTTCCCTTTGCCATCTGTTTTGTTGGCGAAATAATCGCTAAAACTTGCTTTAAGAGCTTCTTCCAAATTAATTGCAGTGGGGTTTGCTGAATCCGGTTCCGTATTTTGTCGCTGCAAAATTTCAGCTAACCGTGCCACATTGGAATTTTTATACTTCCACATAGGAGTAGAAGCTTCGTAAAGAGTGATGCCGTCGGTGTCAAATTCCTGACATTTTTTTGCTAAGTCGATCAAAGATGCCTGTGCTTCTACCCATTCCTCGTACCAAGAATGTTGGGGGTCTCGGCTGGCATCGCTTCTGGCAATAATAATTGTGTAATCTCGGTCTTCTAAAAGATTGGCAGGCATTGGCAATTCCCCTAGTTAAAATGGAGTCAAAATGACAACGGTTTGCCCGGTAAGGTGCTTAGATTGCACCCTACTTTGAGAGCCTGGTAAGGTGCTTAGGTTGCACCTTACTTTGAGAGTCACTGCGTAAAAGAAATCACGTTTCTCCCCTGAGAAAGAGTCCGTTAAATCCGTTCAACCCCGTACACTGCTCGTTGCCTAAATTGCTTCCTAATAGTGATTTCCGACTTTGCGGTGGTGAACGGCAGGCAGTGCATCGGGATTGGATACGCGGCCGCTATCGACGATCGCATATACGATATGATGATCCGAAAGTTCCATCCGGCTGACTACTTCGCACTCCATGTACGCCAAAGCATCTGTCAGAATGGGAGAACCGTTGGTTGCTGGTTGAGTTTTAACTCCGGCAAATCGATCTGCACCAGGAGCAAAACGCTTTAAAAAGTGCCTCATCAAAGTTTGATAATTGCCTTCTTCCAGCACGTTGAGAACAAATTTATCTCCCGCGTGCATCATCGATTCGATCGCCCGATCCTTCGCTACTGCTATTGTTAAACCCAGGGGTTTAAAGCTGGCTTGCGTTACCCAAGAAGCCAGCATCGCACCGCTAACCTCGCCTTTTTGGGCGGTGATGATGTACAGTCCGCCGCTGATTCGTCCCAAAGCTTTATCGAGGTCGCTGTCGAGGGATTTCATTTGTTTGACTGCTTTGTCCCGCGTCAGCCACTGTCCCAAGTCGGTGCCGGCTTCGTCGCAAAGTTGATAACTCGCTTCTGTCGGCGTTTCTTTAATCAAAATGTTGGGAAATGCTTCTTTTAAACCCAACTCTTTGAACTTGTTTCTCAGCGGGTAAATAGATACGTCATCACCACCGCCGGATTCGCACAAACCGAAAGATTGTTTGTTGTTAGCCGCAACTAAAATTGTGTTGATAGCAGCTTCGGCATTCACAGCAGCAGTACCGCTACTCGGGGGCGAACAAATTACGATACCGGCAGCATTACCCACAAGTTCCGCAACTTCTTGTAAGTCCGCGATTCTCAAATCCATCATTTCCACAGCGACACCGGTTTTGGTGATACCGTGCGCGATCGCTTGGCTGAGTCGATCGCTAAATCCGTAGTCGGATGTGTAAAATACCGCTACAGTGGTTTCTGCCTTAGCTTGTGCTTGGCTCCACTTTTTGTAGCGTCCCGTAAGTTCCACAACATTGTGCCGCAGCAAGGGCCCGTGACCGGTCGCAACTGTACCGATTTCTCCCAATTCTGCCATCCGCTTCATCGCAGCGAGTACCGATCGAGCATTGGGAGCCATCAAACACTCATAATAAAAGTGGTAATCTTCCTCAACTGATGCTAAATCGTCATCGAAGGTGCTGTCGGAACAGTAGTGCATCCCAAAAGCATCGCAGGTAAACAGCACTTGAGTTTTGCTGTCGTAGCTGAAAATAGTATCGGGCCAGTGCAAGTTCGGGGCCGATACGAATTCGATAATGTGGCCGTTTCCTAAATCTAATTTGTCCCCGTTTTTGACGACCAATCGCTCAAATGGTTGGTGTACAAGGTTTTCTAAAAATTGAATTGCTACTTTCGCCCCCACGACAATCGCTTGGGGTGCCAAGGCAAGCACATCTTTGACTAAACCGCTGTGGTCTGGTTCGGTATGGCTGATAATTAGATAGTCAATCTCTTTGGGGTCAATTTCGCCCGTCAGAGTGTCCATGTATTGCTGGCGAAACTTCTCGTGCGAGGTATCGACGAGGGCGGTTTTGTCACCGCGAATGATGAATGAGTTGTAAGTTGTACCGTTTTTGAGTCCGAATTCGATGTCAAAGCGGTCTCTATCCCAGTCCAGGCATCGAATTGCCGTTGTGTCAGGGGCAATTTCGACTTTTTCCACCGTCAATCTGCGTTGGACTCGTTCAGTCAGCGCTACCATCAGTGCCTCCTTGTCTTTTACCCATTACCTTATTCTTTTCATTCTGACACGTTTCTTTTGTAAATCTTTATAAAATTTCTTATGAGGCTGTTAAGTATCCCAAAATTTATGGCGTAAGGCAGTTCGGCAACAAAGCACTGTACGGGATGTAACGGATTTGAGGAAGAAGGAAAATTCAATAAAATCAATTTTGGGTCTACAAACAGTTGACAATAAACTTGTCTCTGTGGTAATAAAACTGAGTTCAAGTGGTTCGGCGATATTAAAGTCGGCGACACTCTCACGAGCGCCGCCGCTCTCCAAAACCGTGCGTGAAAATTTCTCTTCACACGGCTCCTCAGTGACTCGGTGATTGTCACTCATACCGCATTACCAACATATCCTCTTTCCAGAACCATTCTGTATGTGAGGGTGGCTTAGGTTTAGCACTTTTACAGCTAGATTTTGTACCCAGACTGCCATCTGTTGCAGTCTTTATATCGTGGCAATGTCTGTGAAGTAAATCCCAGTTTTCATAAGAATCCTTTCCACCTTTCGATTTAGGAATTCTGTGGTCAACTTCCATGACATCTTCGTCTCGAAAATGTAATCCGCAGTGAGAACATTTACCCTTTTGAATCTTGAGAAGTGTTGCCACTCTTTTGGGACTTTCAGGGTGTTTTCCCATTCTTGTACTCCAATACACTAAGTTTCCGTTGTATGGTGACGATTCACCTTTAACTTTGGCATGGTCTATGATTTTTATTTGACCATGTTTGCGTAACCGAAGAGGGTTAATCCCTTCTTCCCTGGTTGCGAATACCCAGTGATCATTGCCTATGGTTTGCCAGTATTTATTTGACACCCATGTTTTTAATTTTTTCGGATGGCGATGATTTGCCCAAGCTCTGAGTTTTTGATACACTAAGAAGTCTAATTTATAGAAGACTTTGCTACTTGAAAC
>NZ_JAUBQR010000331.1:0-4611 GCF_036701385.1 Microcoleus sp. Pol12B4
AGCAAATAAGCTAAGAAACCGATCATCGCTAAGCGACCGTTCCAAAGTTCTGCTTGCGGGTTGAAGCCAAACAAAAAGGCATTCCGATCTTTGCCGTTGTAAGCATTAGCCGTAGGAGGCAGGTTAGTAGGACGAGTTTCCATGTTTTTACATTCCTTAACAATGTTCGCTTCTCATGGTAGCGACCTAAT
This sequence comes from Microcoleus sp. Pol12B4, assembly GCF_036701385.1. Lineage (NCBI taxonomy): Bacteria > Bacillati > Cyanobacteriota > Cyanophyceae > Oscillatoriales > Microcoleaceae > Microcoleus > Microcoleus sp. Pol12B4. Next base: position 192 of record NZ_JAUBQR010000331.1, read on the forward strand.
TTCTGCTTTGCTATCTGTCTCTAGGCTCAAGATACACACAAGTCTAAAGGAGGATTTTGAAACAAAAAATAAAGTGTTAACTTTTGTTGCACGAGATTTTTTAGCGATCGCCTGTATCTGTAGATACTAAATACAAATGCAAGTTGAGATTGCTGCTGTGAAAGGCTCCATCGCCCCGTAGCGACAAACAATGGCGCTTTTGACTCGTCAGTAGATTTTAGATTTTAGATTTACTCCACAGATGAATCTGGAAGCTCTAAAATTTTGGCAGACTCACCACTGTTGTGGGAAAGCAAGTATCCGTTTTTGAGCTCGCTCAGACTGAATCCGCGAAATCCTAGAAGCAAGAAAATTTAGTAAATTTCAACTCAAAAGCCGAACACATCGCGCGGGAGTTAATTAAAATAGGAGATAAACAGATCAATCGGGAGAAACTGTTATCGAAACCATCTACGGCCATCTTCAAGGTTTAAAGTCCAGCCAGCTCAAGCAACTCGAAAAGCTGTACCACCAGCGACTACCGGGCGATCGCATCACCACTGCAGAATTCGCCCAGCGCGTCGCCGCCATCAGCACGGAAATAGACAAACCAATCTGCACCTACATCAACCGTCGCGGACAAGTAATTCGCGTCGGCGTAGGTTCACCCCGGCAAACGCAGATTGCGCCCCTAGAATTGCCCCGCTACGGGGGAGGTCGCCTCAGCGGCATTCGCTGCATCGCCACCCACCTAAAGCCAGAAACCCCAAGCGAAGCAGCTCTCACAGCAATGGCTATTCAGCGCCTGGACGCCCTGGTTTGGCTCACACTGACGGGGGGAGGATTTCAGCGCCGTGGTGGCGGTGCGACTGGTTACATTCAAGAAACTTATCTCGCTCACCTGATACCCCAGGGAGATCAGCCAAATTTTGAGTTCTCTGTTTTGAGCGCTCAGTTAGAACCAGATTCAACTGATGAAGTAGAAGAGCCTTCAATTCCAAAGTCACTAATTCAAACTCCACACTTTCCCTGGAAAATATCAGAACCGCTGAATTTGGACGAACTCGCCGACCAAGACTTTCTGGATTTGGTGGAAGGACTCGAAGCAGAGTTTCAAGCAGAGTTTGTCGCTAAGCAGGTCGATGCAGACCAAGACAAAGTGCTGTTGGTAGGTGTAATGACTCAGCACATGACTCAGTTGGAGTTTGAGGACGGGCTCGCAGAAATCACGCGGCTGGTTGAAAGCGCGGGAGGTCAGGTTCTGCAAACAGTGCGCCAAAAACGATCGCGCCCTCATCCGCAGACAGTGGTCGGCGAAGGCAAAGTTCAGGAAATTTCCCTCACGGCTCAGACGATTAGTGCTAACCTCGTGGTATTCGATCGCGACCTAGCCCCCGCACAAATACGGAACTTGGAAACTCAGATAGGTCTTCGCGTTGTCGATCGAACAGAGGTAATTCTCGATATCTTTGCCCAAAGAGCTCGATCAAGCGAGGGTAAATTGCAAGTCGAACTCGCTCAGCTAGAGTACGCCCTGCCCCGGCTCAGAGGTCGCGGTCAGGCAATGTCGAGACAGGGTGGCGGCATCGGTACCAGAGGCCCAGGGGAAACCAAGCTAGAAACCGAACGGCGGACGATCGCCAAACGCATTTCTCGATTGCAGCAAGAAGTAAATCAACTGCTGGCGCACCGCTTCCGGCTGCGGCAGAACCGCCATCATCACGATGTACCCTCAGTGGCGATCGTTGGCTACACCAACGCAGGTAAATCGACTCTGCTCAACCTGCTCACAAATTCCGAAGTCTATGCCGCCGACCAGTTATTTGCCACCCTCGACCCCACAACTCGACGGTTGACCATTCCCGGCACTGTCACCAGGGAACCCCTGTCGATCGTCCTCATAGATACAGTGGGCTTTATTCGCGAACTGCCTCCCGCCTTGATCGACGCTTTTCGGGCTACCCTCGAAGAAGTGACTGACGCCGATGCTTTGCTGCATCTCGTCGATCTCTCCCATCCCGCGTGGCAGAGCCAAATTCGATCGGTCATGAATATTTTGACAGATATGCCCGTAACTCCCGGCCCAGCCCTTGTAGTTTTCAACAAAATCGATGCCGTAGATGGAGATACTCTCGCCCTCGCCCGAGAAGAATTTCCTCAAGCAGTATTTATTTCTGCTGCCAAAGGTCTCGGGATGGAAACTCTCCGCGACCGACTAGCTCAGCTCATTCAATACGCCCTCTACCCTCGGTAAATACTTAAATATTCCTTTTGAATAGTTGACATGGGGGAATATACGTACATATACTGAGGACAGATCTAGTCGAACTATGAGATTATAAAAGAGTAGTCAGATTGTGCATTGCAAAGTACAATACAGCATCTCTATTTTGCGATCGGTTAAATAATTAATTTCCGGAGGTCGCGGTCAAGGTAAAAAGACTCTTTGTTAATGGCTGTAAGGGCTGTTGCTTCAGAGGTGGCAAAAATAATGATGTTGCTTAAATCTGTGCAAACTACCTGTGCAAACCACAGTACGGGATGTCAAGGTAAAAGAGAATAATATTATTAAAGTGTTTGGGCACTCACCTCAAGCGCTATACTATTTTTACAGACGTCCGTGAGAGAATACATCCATTTATTGTAAGAACTCTAAAATCCTTGCCCGTCGTACAGCGCTAATCTCTAGGACTATTTCTATTTTTCGATTTTACCACTGTTTAACTAAATAGTTATGTGTACGCCACTGGCAAAACTAGCAATTGGACTCTCTGCCACGCTGGCAACAGCGTTTTACTATCTAGCTGCCGCCCCTCCGGCTTCAGCAGTAGATGTGTGCGGTCCCGGAAATTATTCTAGTGCCTGTGCCTCCAGCCAGACATCACCAGCAACGGGATCCGGCCCGCAAGTGGAGTCGCAGTCGAGTTTGTCCCAAAAAATATACACAAGCACACCTTCGAGAGACTCAACTTCTATTCCTGAACCAGGTACTGCGATCGCGGTCCTACTGACAGGTGCAGGAATGATATGTTCGTGCAGAAAGCGAAACAAGCAGGTTGGTCCGCAGCGCTAGGCAGGCTGAGGACCAACCTGTTTGCCTTCCCAATGTCTCCGTTTATTTAAACATGGGTATTTGTTTACTTAATATATAAAATAATAAAAAATTGTATAAAAAATAACTTCACACTTAGCTTGTGCGCTGCAAATAGAGCCGGATGTTGAAGGAAGAAAACTATAGCGACTTCAGTCAGGGTAAAAATAAGAAGCAAGAAGGCAATTTCACTTCCCGGCAAGGGTTTCAGGAATGAATAACTTCCGCTGCCAACAAAGATAAGGTTGCTATATAAAATAAAAAAATAAAAATAAAAATAAAAATAAAAATTAAGATGGTTTAAGATCAATCCTTCCGATAATTTTTGAGAGTCAACCGTATAATAAGGCTTTCAAGGCTTCAAGGCAAGTTGACTACCAACGAAAACTCAAGGGTTTCAGCCTAGGAACTAAAAACAGTCCGCACTAGGGTTAAGATTACAATTAAAAAATATTGTTATTGCTTGAGCGTCCATGACCCCTAAAGTAGAAATTTACACTTGGAGAACCTGCCCGTTTTGCGTTCGTGCAAAAGCACTGCTGAAGCGAAAAGGGATTGATTTTACAGAGTACGCGATCGACGGAGATGAAGCAGCACGAGCTCAAATGAGCGATCGAGCCAACGGATGCCGTACCCTGCCACAAATATTGATTAACGACCAACACATAGGTGGCTGCGACGACATCCACAAACTTGATGCTCTAGGCCAGCTAGACCCGCTGCTAGCAGCAAAATGAGGCATTCCGTGTCGAATTTTCAGTTAGCCCAAATTTTCCTACGACCAATTCTTAATTTTAAGAGACAATGAAATTTGCATTCATCATCGATCCCCTCGCGCGACTAATTCCAGGACACGATACCAGCGTAGCGCTGATGGAAGCCGCTCAAGAGTTGGGTCACGAAGTCTGGGCGACTCAAGCCAACGAACTAAGCGTCATCGGCGGCAAAACCTGGGCAATGCTCAGTCGGGTAGCCCTCACCCCAGTAAAAGTGGTAGATGGACGCTGGGAGGCTGCTGAGGCTTGGTACGAGGTGGAACAGCCTACTTTGCAGCCTCTCGAAGCAATGGACGCAGTATTTATGCGGACAGACCCCCCAGTCAACATTGCTTACCTCTACGCTACTTACCTTCTAGACGGCATCGATCCTACTAAAACTTTGGTAGTTAACAGTCCTAAAGGATTGCGGGCGGCGAATGAAAAAATGTATGCTTTGCAATTTGAGGAAGCGATCCCGGAGACCATTGTTTCTCAAAACAAACACGTAATTAGGCAATTTGTTGAGAAAAAAGGAGCGGCAGTTCTTAAACCATTGGGTGGCAAAGCTGGGGAGGGGATTTTGTTTCTGGAA